>NZ_JAUBOQ010000015.1:0-49876 GCF_036700325.1 Microcoleus sp. Z1_B2 | reverse complement strand
TCTGTACTGAGCGTTTTGTTGCTGGGTAGTTTGTTGCTGGGTATGTTTGTGCTGGGTGTTTTGTTGCTGGGTGTGTTTGTGCTGAGTATGTTTGTGCTGAACGTTTTGATTCTGACCTCTTGGTTGAATCGATCGCAATTGTTCGCGAGCTTGATTAATTTCCTTAATCTTCTCTTCAGCTTTCTGTAGTAGTCTGGGATTGTCTTTGGGGATGCGATCGGGGTGCCAAATGAACGCTAAATCCTTGTAGGCTTGGCTAATTTCTTCTCTGGAAGCTCCCGGCAACAGTCCCAGCACTTTATAGTATTGGTCGAGGTCGTTCATTGTACCACCTTTCGCTTTAAGAAATTAGAAATTAAAAATTAAGATCGGAGCAAAAGCCGTTCTCAAAGCTTGCGTGTCCGATCGTACATTAGATGAACAATAACTCAGCTAAGCCGCTGCTGGCAAAAAGTCTCGAATTCGCTGCAAGTATGTTGCGGCATCCTCCAGCATCGGAAAGTGAGCCGTATTCGGAATTATAACAAATTCTACTTTTTTGCTGAGGGAGGCTGCTTGCTCTCCCATGGCGGCGGGAATAATTTGGTCAAATTCTCCTGCCACAAGCAGTGTGGGAACACTCAGCCGCGCAAATTCTTGGGGCATTTCCTCGGCTGCTCTTTTACTGACTGCCGTCACCATTGTACCAATAGCAGCTTGCTCGTCTGCCATTAAAAAATCCTTGAGAAACGCCAGACTGACCTCTGTGGGCAGGGAACGGCGCAAAAACCGGGCCATAAATAGCCGATCGGCAAAAGGGATCGATGCCAGCCAAGATGGTCTAAATTTTACCACATAGCCACCGAATTTGTGAAAAGTTGTAAAGGCTTTTTCGTCGTATTCAAAAATCCCGCTGCAAGTGAGAATTGCTTTTTCTACTTTTTCAGGGTAAAGGTTGAGAAATAAAGTAGCAATTGATGCACCTGTGGAGTGAGCATTGAGAAAGACGCGGCTTAAATTCAGAGATTCTAATAATTCCGCTAAGTCGTGGGCATAGGTTTCGAGTTCGTAGCTGGACTCAGGAGGCTCTTTCGGCAAGGGCGATCGACCAAAACCTCTCATATCGTAGAGCAAACAATCAAAATCATCAGCAATAGCCCGTGCCGTGCTTTCCCAGTAGCGCGCTGAACCCGCCCAGCCGTGCAGAAATACCATCACTGGTTTCCCGCTGGGTTGGGCCGTGTTATCTGCCGTTATCCACTCGTAATAATGTTCTACACCGCGAATTGAAATGAAAGACATGATATTGATTTTGGATTCTGAGATTTTAGATTTTAGATTTTAACTCATAATTGTTCCGTAAATACCAAAATTCCCGACTTCTTTAAAAAGTCAGGAATCTCAAGACTACATCCCTCAAAAAATTCTGCGTTAATCTGCGTCAATTTGCCCACATCTGCAGTCAAAAAATACCAACATAAAAACTAATCATAAATCTTAAGCAGCAGAAGCAGCCAACCAAAATAAACCATCTACCAAAAGCGTGCTTAACACCGCGCCGCTGAAAGCGCGCCAGTGCAGTTCTCGATCGCGCAAACTCAGCAAACCGACTGTTAGCAACACAGCGATTAGAACTAAAGCACAGCCTATGCCCCAAGGAGTTTCAATTTGACCGATCGCACTTTGAAAAATCGGCATAGCTAATTCCGGTTCCGCGTGCATCACTTGGCGCCAGTAGGGCATCAACCCAGTTAAATAAAAATATAAATCGGTAATAGCAGTGCCAAATAGGGAACCCAAGTAAAAATAGCTGCCAACTTTTCCCCAAGATTTGCCCAAGCACCAAATAGCAAAAGGCAAGCCAATTGCTTCTATAGGTAGATGTAAAATTGGTTCCCATCTAAACCAGCCCCAATAGATAGAACCTGCGAGCCAACAGCCGGCAAATCCTAATAATAAATCTCCCCAAAGTTGGGTTTTGGGGCGGAAAATTAGAATTAAACTCAGAACGAACCAGGGGATAGTTGACAGCAAACTGATGGTTGGATATAAACGCACTAACGGTGCTTGCACGAAGACGGGAATTGAGACTAAAAATGCTGAGGCGCTAAATATCAACCACTGTTTGATGGTGTTTGTTGTGGCTGAAGAGACAGAATTGTCGAGGCGGGCGATGGTGGCAATAGGTGCGATCGCTGAGGATACTAAATTTAGATTAAACAACTGATTGGACTCCGTATTGTTTCAATAGGTGGACTAAAAATTTTGCTGCGGTTGTGGGTGCGAGAGTCTCAATGCCGGCGGCGGTTTGGCTGAGGTGCCAGCCTTTTGCCGTTTGGGGAGCTCGCCATAAATCCAAATGTTCGATCGCGGGATCTGCATAAAAGCTTTCTCCACCGCCACCGAGAATTGCCGAACTCCAGTGCGTAAAGCGATCGTGGCTGATGCGGTGGATGGGAAAATTTCCCACCAGAGGTACTCCCCAACCGTCTAAGGCAAAAAAAGCCCCGACTTTGCCACCGAGTTGCTGCCACAGAAGAGCCGCCCCGATCGCCCCGGCTACTCCTGCCGAAAAGCTGACAAATACTAGACTTTCTCCTGCTAACTTTTCGCTGCACAAAAATTGCAATATGTCAAGAGCTGAGAAAGGCGGATATTTATGAGCGGGAAAAATCTTGACACGATCGACTATTTGCTGGTTTGGGCGATCGGCTGCCAGTCCCCAAAGCCCCGAAAGTCCCGTCAGGAAACAGTCGGTTAGCTTTGGTTCGTGAACTCCGGGGCAAATTACCAGTCTCATAGTTCGTCAAGAAAGTTAATATAGTTCGCAACATAACTTTATCATATACCTACTATATCATATACTACCCCAGGGGATAGGGTGTTAAACTTATAATAGAGTCAAGTTTGAAGAGTATCCCCCCAAGTTAAAAGCTGGGAACGCTCCAAACCCCATTAATCTGAGGCAAGGTCAGGGAGTCTTAAGAAAACATGAAACTTATCCCCCCCCGCCCCATCTCCTGTCAAGCTTAGCAAAGGCTGATTCTAGTTCTAGCCACCCTACGAATTTCGGGTCAGGGTCAAAAAACCGACTTAGGACTGATGCCCATCAATCCGGTTTCTAGGATAAATAAGAGGTTTGACCGGGAAGTAGGGGCGCAGAAACCGGGAATCAGCCCAGCACGCAACCGTCGTGCGATCGCACACAATGAAAAATCTCCGATTCACCCTTCATCCTGTTTGGATCTCTTAGAATAAATAAAATTGAGGAATACAAAGTGGTTGCTTCTCCAGAAAAAATCGAGTACAAAACATCTGCAGCACCCGCAAGTAACGATCGCGTTGCTGTATTGCTGATGGGTTATGGCGAAGTCGAAAGCTACGACGATTTTGCCAACTACAACGAACAAGCTTTAAATTTGCTTACGGCAAAGTTTGCGCCAGTACCGCTGTGGATTTATCCGCCGCTGGCGAAGATTTTAGCAATCTTTGACTTGCACGAGTGGAGTCACCAACACGGTAAATTCGTTTCGCCGCACAATGCAATTTTTGAACAGCAGCGCGCCGGGATTGAAAAGAATTTACAGGAGAAATGGGGCGATAAAGTAAAAGTGTTCAAAGCTTTTAACTTTTGCGCGCCGTTTTTGCCGGAACAAGTAATCCCTCAAATTCAAGCAGAAGGATTTGACAAAATTCTGATTTATCCGCTGTTGGTAGTTGATTCTGTTTTCACCAGCGGCATTGCTGTCGAACAGGTGAATAAAGCTTTAGCACAAACCTTTGATGGTAAGGAACATTGGGTAAAAGGACAGCGCTACATTCCTTCTTTTTACGATGAACCTGCTTACATCCAGCTAATGGCGGATTTGGTAGAAGAGGAAATTAAGAACGATTTAGCTGTAGCGCATTTGCCTTCTCAGATTGGGATTGTGCTGATGAATCACGGTTGTCCGCACAAGGCGAAGGGCTTTACTTCGGGAATTGTGGAAAGTCAAGCTTTGTACGATCGCGTGCGGGAACGTTTGATGTATCGCTATCCTTTGATTTCGGTGGGTTGGCTGAATCACGACACGCCGCTGATTGAGTGGACGCAGCCGGATGCGACGTTGGCTGCGAAGAATTTGATCGATTTGGGTGCAACTGCGATCGTCTTTATGCCGATCGGATTTGCGACAGAAAATCACGAAACATTGTTAGATGTAGACCACATTATTGAGTCTTTGCAGAAACAGCGTCAAGGAGTTACTTACCGCAAATTGCCTTGCGTTAACGACCATCCAGAGTTTCTGAAAATGGCGGCCGAGTGGGCAAATCCGCAGATTGAAGCGTTGTTGAGTGAAACTGCGGTTGCTGTTAATCCGAGTTTGGCTTCCGCGCACCGCGAGCACAGCCATTCTCACGGGGAACACGGGCATTCTCATGGCGATCGCGGACACAATCACGGTGGACATTCTCACGGTGGGCATTCTCATGGTGATCGCGGGCATTCTCATGGCGGGCACGGGCACAGTCATTAATAGGACTTAGGCCTGAGAGCTCAGAAACCGGGTTTTTTGCGAAGATACTGCATGGAAATGGCAGATTTAGTGAAAAACCCGGTTTCTTTTGTTGGGGTGCGTAGGTCGAAATTTGGGCGAAAAGGGCGATCGTCCTTTGTTGTTTTTAGGGAAAGGGCGATCGGCTTTTTTGTCAAATTTTCTGTGCTTGTCAAACATCCGCTTAGTCGCTACACTGTAGATACTCTGTATATACTTTCTCTGAGAAAGGGTAAATTCCTCAGAGTGATATCACTAACTAGAGGTTCAGGCTATGGTTGCGACGATCGCAAAATGGGGAAACAGTCTTGCTATTCGGATTCCACAGAATTTAGCTAAAGAGATTAACTTGACTGAGGGTTCCGAAGTGAAGCTTGTCTTGATAGATGGCAAGCTGACAATCGAGCCTATCGTTCGTCGGCGGTATTCGCTTGAGGAGTTGATCGAGGCAATGACGCCAGAGAATGTTCATACTGAGATTGATACTGGAATTGCTGTGGGGAACGAAGTTTGGTGACACAATCAAATCCCTACATTCCGAGTCGAGGCGATATCGTTTATTTAGACTTTGACCCAACTAAGGGACACGAGCAAAAAGGACTTAGACCTGCTTTTGTGCTGTCGCCTCGCTCCTACAACGAGAAAAGCTCCTTAGCTCTATTTATGCCGATTACAAAACAACAAAAAGGGTATCCTTTTGAAGTTATCCTACCCACTGGATTAAAAGTTCAGGGAGTAATTCTTGCCGATCAAATTAAGTGTTTAGACTGGAAAGCTCGCGGTATTCGATTGGTTGAGTCGGTATCTCAAGATGTAATTGAAGAGGTACAAGCTAAAATAGAGCCGTTGTTATTGTAAAAGCATGAAGTTCACGGGGCTGGATAAATCAGACGATCGCGCTTTTCCTGAAATTACCTATGTGCGGGGCGCTAGCGGCGAACTCGTCCCCGTTTTGCGCGGCACTCGCTTGCGGTTGCAAACAGTAGTAGTTGCATCTCAGAAATGGGGTTTTTCGCCAAACCAAATTGCCACTGAGTATGATTTAAGTGAAGCTCAAGTGAACCATGTTCTCGCTTTTTATGCAGCCCACTCTCAGGAAATAGATGCCTCTATTGACGCTGAGAAAATTATCGAACCGGTAACTCGTTGGCGGTATTCCATTGAGGAGTTGGTTGAGACGATCGCGCCTGAGAATCTTCATAATGAGATTGACAGTGGAGTTGCTGTGGGGAACGAAGTGTGGTGACACAATATTGCTATTTGTATGGTGCGTCGCTGTGAGATTTTCCTGCTAGTTGAAATAGCTACGGGAAGCGACGCACCCGAAGGTATTACTGTAGGGAACGAAGAGAGTTTCCTGTCATACTCACCAAATTGTTTGAATAGTAGTTAACCCTTGAATTTTTGCGTCGCGAGTAACTAACGGAAGACTCAAAGATAAAGCAGTAGCCGCAATAATCCTGTCTGGCATATCAGGAACTGTTGCCCTGTCAATTTGTTGAATAGTTGCCGAGATATTGCGATCCAAAGGTGCTAGCAAAATCCCCACATTTGGATCGTCCGCAGCATTTAAAACTCGTGTCAGCACTTCGCCTGCCAAACGCCCTCGCTCAATCAAGTAAGCAATTTCTACAATTGAAATTGCGGAAAAGTAGATAAAATTTCCCTCGTTAACCGCTTGTTCTAATGCTATTAATGCTGCTGGCGACAATCTTGGTAGTTCAAAAATGTACCAAATTAGGGTATGGGTATCTGCTACGACTGAGGGCATCAAACAATCTCCCTGGGAAAATTTCCCCACATTTCTTGTCGGGCTTGGGCGATGTCTTCTTCCGTAATATCTACTTTTAAGTCAGCACACAACCCTTTGGCACTCTTTAGGGGTCGTTTAGCCATAGTTTTTTGTTGAAGAAACTCAGCAAAATCTAAAACTTCTTGCTGTCGTTCAGGGGGCAATGCCCGCAACTTATCTAAAACTGCTTGCTCTAAATTCATCGTTTATTGCCCTCCGTAATTACTCTAAAATTATCTTCACGCTTTTACTTACCAAATTCAAAAAATGTGCTGGCAACCTACTTACCATATTATAAGGTAAATCCCACAAAAAACTAACGCCTCTTGCATCCTATTTTGAAATAATATTTTTCGGAGTGGAGTGCGATCGCCCCTAATTTTGTAGGTGCGTCGCTATGAGATTTTCCAGCTATTTGAAATAGCTCAAGGCGACGCACCCTACGTTATGGCGATCGCCCCAACCAACTTATCAATCTCCGCCTCAGTTGTAAAATAGTGAACACAAGCCCGCACACAATCAGGATTAAGAATAGTCCTTACCATAATTCCCTGTTTCTCCAACAAATCGACCAGCTTTTTGTGCGGCATCCCATTAGTTAATCGAAGCGAAACCAAACCAGCTTCCGGCGCAGATGTCCGCAAACATTCCACATTGGGAAGTTCCGACAAACGCTGCCAGAGATACTTACTCAAACGGCAAATTTCTGCATACCTTTCCTCGATCGTACCCCATTCATGTTGCAGGGCGATCGCACTCCGCAAACCCGCATACAAAGGATAAGCCGAAGTCGCAATTTCATAGCGCTGCGATCCAGGCTTCCACCCAAGGACCTTAGCATTAGCATCCGTCACAATTCCCCGCCAACCTATAAACACCGGATGCAAATCTGCCAAAGCTTCAGCACTCACATAAAGCCCCCCCAAACCTTCCGGGCCACACCACCATTTGTGACCAGTAAAAGCATAAAAGTCAACCCCCGATTCAATCAAATTTAAAGGCAAAACCCCCACAGATTGAGCAGCATCAACTAATACTTTGACTTTTGTTTGATGACATACTTTCACAATCTCAGCCAGAGGCAAAACTTGGCCAGTATTCCACAAAATGTGACTGATAACCAACAAGCGAGTATTTGGCCGCAAACTATCAGCAATCACCGCCACCGCATCGCCCTCATTCAAAGTAGCCGCCAACGGACAAATCGAAACCTCAATGTTGAAACGGCGCTGAAGTTCCATTACACTAGCTACAATGCCGGGGTGTTCGCAATCAGAAAGCAGCAAATGGTCGCCCGCTTTCCAGTCAATGCCCCACAGCGCAATATTGCAGCCGACGGTGACATCTTCAGTTAGGGCGATCGTTTCAGGAGGTACGGTCAACTCAGATGCGATCGCACGTCGCGTCAGCATCGCCTCCTGAACCACCCAAGCCCCCACCTCCCCCGAAAACGGCCCCCCAAGCTGCACCCGTTTGTAAGCCTCATAAATCGCGTCTAAAGCAGGCTCAGGCAGCGGCCCTTGTCCGCCGTAGTTAAAATAAGCTTTATTGGCCAAAGCTGGGAATTGTTGCCGGTGATTGTCCTTTGTCATTTTTTCTGGCGAATTATTGATAGCGTTAATATTGAATAACTGATGGTGTGAACTTTCTATCCTTTGACTTTTGCCTCAAGCTAAATAATCAATCCGTGTATCCGTCTCAAAATCCGTGTCGTGCTTTCCTTCTAATTATTCTATGCCTTGCGAATACTAAATGTTAATAACTGACAAACTGCTACTTTCCTATCAGCGATGCCATCTCCGAGCATTTTTAGACACCTGCGGAGACTGGAAACAACTAGATCCCCCCAGCGACTTTCTGCTGAAACTGATGCGCGACAGCGCCGCATACCAGCAGCAAGCTTTGGAACAGGAGACTTACCAACAACCATATTATCCGAGAGGGGATTGGGAAGCCGGCGCGGCCGCTACATTGAGTTTAATGCAGCAAGGGGTCGATCGCATTTACCGAGGAGTTCTGATCCAGGGCGAATTCGGCCAAACCAACGCCGCAACAACTTCTCTAGTAGGAATTGACAGTCAATATTTCCCCGAATTTGGCGAAATCCCCGAAACTCCCGTTGATATTTCATCCTCCAACCTTCACTCTTCAAACATTACCCTGATCAGCCGCCCCCATTTATTAATCAAACAGCCGGGACAATCAAAATTTGGCGATTGGAGTTATATTACTGCGGATATTTGGCTTAGCAAGCGACCAAAACAAGAGTATCAAATTATCGCAGCTTTTCACGCCCAAGTTTTAGCTTCCGTACAGGAAACAATGCCAGAGACTGCGTGGCTGATGCTGCGAAAAAAAGGGCTATACTCCGTGAATCTCGACCAGCGAACTCCTCAGATGTTCGAGATTTTAGATGATTGCATTCGGATGATAGAAAATCGGGATAAACCAGAGGTGTTCATTTCCCGGCAAAAGTGCAATCTTTGCGGTTGGTATACTATCTGTCACGCCGAAGCCGAATCTATTAAACATCTTTCGTTATTGCCGGGAGTTACTGCCAGCCGCTATGCTAGACTAAAAACTCTCGGAATTACTGATGTACAAGCTCTCGCTAATGCTAGTTCCAAACTGCTGGCTGAGTATCCCGAATTCCCGGACAGAGTGGCTTTTGATGTCGTGCAGCAAGCTCGATCGCACTTGCTAAATCAACCGCTGTTGCGAGAAGAAGGAAGTTCGGCAACGGATTCTGTAACGGATGTAACGGATGTCAGTCCGATGGAAGTCGGAAGAGGGAAGAAGGAAGAAGGAAGGCACGACACGGATTTTGACACGGATACACGGATTAATGATCGAGAAGAAGGTAGAAGTGAGAATTCAGAAGAACTTAACTCATCTGAAATAGTACCAGATATTGTAGACAATATCTTGAATTACACCGCAGTTGAGGAATTAAAAATTAGAGAAAATAAACCTGCGACATCTTCTATACCTGCGCCAATTCTCCGCAAAAAACCAATTCCGTATTCCCAATCTGTGTTTTTGCCGATCGCCCCAATCGAACTCTACTTTGATATTGAAGCCGAACCAGAGTTAAACTTGGATTACCTCCACGGAGTCTTAGTTGTTGACAGGTACAACAATACGGAAAAATTCCACGGTTTTTTAGCTGAATCAGCAGCAGAGGAAGGTGCAATCTGGGAGCAATTTTTAGAATTAATGTGGGCTTATCCTATTGCTCCGATTTTCCATTTTTGCGACTACGAAGTCAAGACTTTTAAGCGACTGGCTAAACTTTACAATACTCCAGCTTATTTGTGGAAACCCGTGCTGAAACGGTTTGTAGATATTCACAAACAAGTGACGCAAAAAGCGATTATGCCGGTGGAAAGTTACGCACTCAAACCAATTGCCCGTTGGCTGGGTTTTGACTGGCGAGATGCTAAGGCGAATGGTGCTCAGTGCGTCTGCTGGTATGACGATTGGCTCAAAACCGGCGATCGATCGCTCTTGGAGGCGATCGTCCGCTACAATGAGGACGACTGTCGTGCTACTTATGTCGTTAAAGATTGGTTGACCAATTTTTTGCTGAATCAGAAACAGTGAATTTATGATTTAACGAACCGCGAAGGCGCAAAGGGCGCGAAGGAAGAAAGAGAAGAAGAAGGTAGTTAAGCTAAAAAATATTTGCTTGGTCTTTTGAAAAATATTACACTTCTTGTATTCGGCCTCCTGTGAAATTATTGTGGGGTGGGCATCTTGCCCGCCCCAATATGCAGGCTCAAAGTGAAATAGTTTAATAGCCTACTTATTCATCAAATGCGAAATCTAATAAAAGCAACTATATTTATTGTCTGTTTTTTGATGGCAGCAAGTGTTGCTATTTGGGTAAATCAATCAGCTCAATCTTTCGCTGTTACGAAAATAAATTTTATCGGCAGAGCAATATTTCCTACAGGTTCTCAGTTTCAGGGGACGGAAATTGGCGGACTTTCGGGCATTACTTATGATGGCGATAAACAAGTTTATTATGCCATTTCTGATGACCGCAGCAGCAAGGCTCCGGCGCGCTTCTATACTCTCAAAATTAACTTGCAATCTGGTAAACTGGAAAAAGAGCAAATAACTTTTACTGGTGTCACTACTTTATTAGATGAAAACGGCAAAGGTTTTCCTGAATTAAGTTTAGATCCCGAAGGGATAGCTTTTACTGGCAATAGCGTGTTTGTTTCTTCTGAGGGAGATGTCGATCGCCAAATAAATCCTTTTATCAAAGAGTTCTCTCTAGATGGTAAACTCCTGAAAACGCTGGCAATTCCAGAACTATTTTTGCCCGACGACAAAGGCAGTAAAGGCATCCGCAACAATCTATCATTTGAAAGTTTAACTTTAACGCCCGATCGCAAACACCTATTCACCGCTACCGAAAACGCCTTGGTACAAGATGGCGCCGCAGCTTCCCTGGAAACCGGGACTCCGTGCCGGATTTTGCGCTACGATGCGGTGAGCGGCAATCCAGAAGCATCGTTTCTCTACATCACCGAACCGCTACCCGCTGGCGCGAATCCTGTGGGAAAATTAACTACTAACGGTTTAGTAGATTTGTTGGCGATCGACGATAACCGCTTGCTGAGTTTAGAGCGTGCTTTCTCCCTGGAAACCGGCACAACTATCAGAATTTTTGAGATTTCTCTGGAAAAGGGCGATCGTATTGAAGCACTCGAAAGCCTCAAAAGCCGTCTGGGCGAGGTTTCTCCCGCTCAAAAACGCCTGCTGCTGGATTTGGAAACCCTAAAAATTCCCCTAGACAACATTGAGGGGTTGACATTTGGCCCCGCCCTGGCGGATGCTAGCAGAGGTCTGATTTTGCTGAGCGACAACAACTTCAGTCCGCTGCAAGAGACTCAGATTTTGGGCTTCCAAATAAAAGTTCAAAAAACCTCTTGACAAAAGGTGAAGTTATAGGCATAATAGAAATTGTGCCTGAAAAAACGGCAAAACGAGGGACAGTAGTTCAATTGGTTAGAGCACCGCCCTGTCACGGCGGAAGTTGCGGGTTCGAGCCCCGTCTGTCCCGTTCAAAATAGAAAATGTTCAGATTGCTGAAAAAGGCGATATCCTGAAAAATAACCGCTGCTACTGAGTTTTCACAGTACCAGCGTTTGTTTCACAAAGCCTAGATCAACATCAGAAGGTAAACAGCAGGCTGTCTGCTACGTTGCTTTTACTGTTCTAATCCACATTGCCGATATCTAGAAAACCGTATAAAAGGTCAGTGTTGATGAACTAATCGAAGAAATTCAGAAATACAGGTCTTACATGAATTATTCGGGAGGTGGAGTTACCATTAGTGGAGGTGAGGCATTGTTTCAAGCTCACTTCGTCACCTAAATTTTTAAGCGTTGTCTAACATTAGGAATTCACACGGGATTAGATAGCTCTGGATACTGGGACTTGCAGGCAGCTAAACCCGTTTTAGAATTTACCGAGCTCGTTCTACTCGATATTAAATCTTTCGCTCCTGCAACGTATCGGAATGTCACCAGCCTCGATATCGAACCAACACTAATTCTCGCAAGATATTTGAGTAAAATTAATAAACCGACTTGGATTCGGTTTGTTCTGGTGCCTGGGCTGACAGGCGATCACAAATTCAACTGCCAACCTGCAGTCCCCCAGAAGACCAAGTTGAGAGCGAGGTACAAGGCGGATTCGAGCGCGGGCAAGCAGTCGCAGAAAAAGATAATAATCTTGTTTGTCAAGGGTATGCAAAAAATGTGCAAGTCTACCTGTTAATTTAATTGTCAAGGAAAATTTCTTCTCGATGACGGCGGAGAAAGTTAGGATTAGGTTGAAATTTTTCAGGTAAACGCATTTGCTTCCCGTGATAGGCAACAAAGTTATGCTCTAATACATCTTCCGGCAAGAAACTTTCAAGATATGAACTAAGGACCAGTCGATAATCTTCATCAAATGTAATCATTCCCCCATCAAAAGCTGCATCCTGAGTACGAGCAAGGCACAAACCATTATGAGGATCGAGTCGATGTTCTGGGTAATCGCCCCAAGGTAGTATATGGCTCGCGATCAAAAGTTGTGGAATTGGATTACCAGTAATACAGCAACGGCTGTTGTAGTTAGCTAGAATAGTTTGGCGAAAAAAACTTTGTCCGATTCGGGCTTTTACACTAGCTTCTACTTCTGTCTCGCCAGTTGGCTGACTTTTAGGTATTTTGATTTCCCTGACATTTTGAGATTTTGGTTGTCGGGGTAGCTGATACTCTTCAGGTATTACATTATCAAATAGTTCTTGTAATAGTTCTTCGCTTTTAACTCCTAGTTCTTCCCAATTTGTATAAAACTCTTGCCAAATGCCGCGATCCGCTTTACTTGCACCGCGAAGACCTTGAATGCCACGGGCTTGCAGTACAGGATCGAATGAAGCTAAATTACAAAGCTTCATTGATAGGCTGCTTGGTGTTCTTCCCAGCTTTTGAGCTACTTCAATAATAATTGGCGTGCGACTATCTAGCTGTCCAAATGGTAGCTTGCAGTATAAATTCATTGCGATAATGAGTTCATCTCGTGTCCAACCCTTTCTTAATGCCATTTATTACTACTTCAGCTACTTAACGGCGATCGCCTGTGCTAAAAGAGGCGGCACAGAATTCCCAACTAACCCCAACATCCTAGTTATAAGTGCGTCAAATACAAAGCGCTATGGGAAAGTTTGCTAATATTATAGCCTGGATAATTGCAATTTGTTGTTTTATGCAATCCTTTTTCCAAATCTCCTATCAAAGTAGGGAATATCCAGTGGTTGCGGAGATAATTAACATTTTCCATTGCAAAAAAATACGGTTTATATTATTCAATAAATCCAATAAATTGCTCGTATAAAAAAAAAATCATATCGATTTCAATATCCTTGCCTAAAGACCTCATTTTGCCTTTGCCAACTACTGAAAATACTTGACAAGGCTGCCCACCAATTAAAATATCAACTTCTCCCGGCTGAATATCTAGTTGACTCAAGTTAATCAGAGATTCTATCGGTTGGGCATCAAGCTTAAGCTTGCAGTTAGGGAAGTTTCTATGATGGGTTCTGATGGCATGGGGATTTTTATCAATACCTCCTAGAATCTCACAGCCGGCATTTTGAAAACCTAAACTCATCCCACCTGCACCGCAGAAGAGATCGAGTACAGTCGGAGCTTTGGTTGTCGGCTTACTTGGCTTAGGCATTCGATGGAGAAAGTGTTTTAGGTAAACTAACTACTACGCGGTACAGTTTACCCGAAAAGGCTGGCAAAAAAACTCCTGCTTGTAGTTACGATCGACTCCCCGCAGCGCTCAAAGGTGCGAGGAAAGAAAGGGTCGGGCGATCTGATATGTCAAAACCAGGACTATCGGCACGAGGATCGGAATCGCCACTAGCAGTCCCCATTTGCCAAACCTAAGTTTTTGACCGTCCGATTTTAACAGGAAAATCACAGCGGCAATTCCCATAAGTATCCAGAGACCACCGAAACCCATGAAGACTGTATAGCCTGCATCTTGCATTTTTTTGACCTTTAATAGTAGTCCATGTTTAATGTTAGTTGCAGTCTGTTTCTGCTGACATCTTCTGATAGGCCGATCGAACTTACTAAATATGACTCATTTCGAGTTTGGTTGGCAGCGACCCTGACTTTCGCACTCGATCCGCTGAGTTCGATCGCTCATAATAGTTGCTAAATCCGGCCTTCCCGTCAGCTTCAGCCGCCAGTCGGCCCAAATTCCGTACAGCCAATTGGCGATCGCCCCGATCGCTGGTAACTTAGTAACTGCATAAATCCATCCCATACCTAAAATCTCGTAGGTGCGGCGAAAAACCTCCACATTTTTAATTGCCGTACCGTCGGGTAATATCGCGTGAATCCGGCCCATCGCCGTTTCGTAGTCGATTCCGCCGTGCGCCTCCGGGTTGTAGCCATCATCCGCGATATCCACAAACGACACTAAATCTCGCCCCGCGTCGCGTTTTTTCAAGAAATTAACCTCCCGCACGCACAGAGGACATTCACCGTCGTACAGTAACTCAATCTGCCAAGCAGGCGCAACAGACTCTGGTGAGGGCGCAACAGATTCGGAAAACTCGGTTTTAGCAGCAGACATAGGGAAATATATTGTAATGTCGTCGATCGCACACAAACATTTTACAAGCATCAATAGTTATCAGGAGCACCTTGGGTACTCCTAAAGCAGTTATTTGTGCTGTGAAAAATAGTCCCAAAGGTGAATCCAGTCTTGGCCACCCGCAAGCTATTATCATCAAGATGCCCTCTCTTGCCTTGCCGGAGACTTTACGCCCGATCGCCCGATCGTCGAATATCCAACAATTCGAGGCAAAGCACCTGCCAAACACAACTGTTAATTCGGCAACAAAATATAATAAAATTTAAAGTCTTAAACATCAGCTATTCCCCCAACCAGCAAATCGCCCCCAATCTAAAAGCAAAAATCTACATGAATGTCAGAGTCCGTCTAGCCCCCAGTCCCACCGGAAACCTACACATCGGTACCGCCAGAACCGCCGTATTCAACTGGCTGTTTGCCCGCAACCAAGGCGGCCAATTCATCCTGCGGGTAGAAGACACAGACGTAGAACGTTCTAAAAGCGAATACACCGATAACATCCTCGAAGGACTCACCTGGCTGGGTATGAACTGGGACGAAGGCCCGAGTTTTCAGTCCCAGCGTCTGGAAATATACCGCCAAGCAGTCCAAACCCTTCTAGACAATGGACTCGCCTACCGCTGCTACACCACGTCGGAAGAACTCGACGAAATGCGGGAAGCACAAAAAGCCAACAAACAAGCCCCCCGCTACGACAACCGGCACCGCAACTTGACAAGCAAAGAGCGCGCAGCTTTTGAAGGCGAAGGGCGACAAGCTGTGATTCGGTTTATCATCGACGACGATCGCACAATTTCTTGGAACGACATGGTGCGCGACACCGTAACCTGGAAAGGTAGCGACCTCGGCGGCGATATGGTGATTGCCCGTGCATCCAGCGGCGGCGTCATCGGCCAACCCCTCTACAACCTCGCCGTAGTTGTCGATGACATCGACATGGGCATCACCCACGTCATCCGCGGCGAAGATCACATCGGCAATACTCCGAAACAAATATTGCTGTACGAAGCTTTGGGCGCGACAATCCCAGAATTTGGCCACACGCCGCTGATTTTAAACTCCCAAGGACAAAAGCTTTCTAAACGCGACGGCGTAACCTCGATTTCTGACTTCAAAGATATGGGCTACCTGCCCGAAGCTTTAGTTAATTACATGACTTTGCTCGGTTGGACTCCGCCGGATTCAACGCAGGAAATATTTACACTGTCGGAAGCAGCAGAATTATTTACATTCTATCGAGTCAACAAAGCCGGTGCAAAATTTGATTGGGATAAACTCAATTGGCTAAACAGTCAATACCTGCACAAAATGCCAGTGCCGCAATTGACAGATTTGCTGATACCTTATTGGTGGCAGAAAGGCGGTTATGAGTTTGACTCAGAGGCCGATCGCCCTTGGCTCGAACAAATAGCTGCTTTAATCGGCCCGAGTCTCGTTCGCTTAACCGATGCTGTGGATATGTGCAAGGTTTTCTTCTCCACCACGGTGGAATACGAAGAAGAAGCACTCGCACAGTTGCAGCAACCAGGGGCTGCACAGGCTTTACAAGCAGTTGTAGAAGCGATGGAAAGTCATTCATCCCTGACATCAGCGGAAGCTCAGAAAATCACTAAAAAGCTCAGTAAAGAGAAAACTCTTAACAAAGGGCTAATTATGCGATCGCTCAGAGCAGCTCTGACAGGTGCAATGCACGGCCCCGACCTGATAGAATCTTGGGTAATCCTTCACCAGCGAGGAACGGCTAAAACCCGTTTGCTTGATGCCATTAGCAACTTGAATTTGCCTGGTGTTGGTGTGGCGGCCGAAACTCCAACCCCAGAACAACCAAACGCAGAAACAGTCGCCGAAACCCCTGCTACAGAACAGCCAGCAGTCGAAACACCGATTGTTGAAACAGCAGCGGCCGAGGTGACAGCAGTCGAAATATCGCCTGTGGAAACAGTCGAAATATCGCCTGTGGAAACAGTCGAAATATCGGCTACCGAAATACCCGGAACGGAGGTTTTAGCAGTCGAAATATCGCCTGTGGAAACAGCCGGCACCGAGGTTTCAGCAGTCGATATTTCGGCAGTTGAAACAGCCGCAGCAGCAGTTGAAATACCTGCAGCCAACCAGCAAAAAACTATTGCGAGTGGAGAAATGACTTCATCAAACGAACCAGAAACAACCGTTATCATCACCGAAATTCCTGCCGGAAATGAAGCAGACAGTTCCAGCGGTACAACAAAAGTCATAATTACCGAAGAACCGCCAAGTCAGGGCCAGCAGATCAAAGAACAAATTATCTCAATTTTGTCCGAGTTTCCCGCTTACATCGGCAGCTTTTACGAGCAGTACAAAAGTCCCCTGACTGTTATCGGTGTAATTATAGCCTCGATTGTCTCTTTGAAAGTGCTTTTGGGCGTAATAGATGAACTCAACGACATCCCCTTGCTAGCACCGACATTCGAGCTAATTGGTATCGGATACACCGGGTGGTTTGTCTACCGCTATTTGCTGCGATCGTCCAACCGGCAACAATTAGGTCAAGAAATTCAAGCATTGAAAGAACAAGTTTTCGGCAAAAAGTCCTAAACTTTTGCGGGTAGTTTGTTGAATTTGTGCCCGACATTGATAACTTTAAATAAGTTGTTAGTGTCGGGTTTTTAAATGACTAATAACTGTTGACTGTTGACTGTTGACTGTTGACTGATGACTAATCACTAATCACTAATAACTAAACCCCAGCCGCCGTAAAAGCCGCCCAATAATAAGGATTAGCAAAAGGATAGGGTTTGCGGTTGCGAATTTGCTGCAAAGAAGCCTCCGCAATCAGACGAGAACTTTGAGAAAGCCGATCGAACATTTGCGAAATTTGAGGTTGAAAATCCGCCAGCAACACCTCCAATTCCTCGCTAGTCAAATCCCGCAGCCACCTTTGAGCGTCCCCCAGCGCGATCGCCACATCTCCCACCTGCAACCGAGAAAACCGTCCCAGATTTTCATAAAACTTGCTCGTCAGCAGCAGCGTAGAAACATCATTCACCTTCCAAAGACTGCTAACCACACTAGACGTGCCAGCATACAACAAACCCGCCGACAAACCCACAAAATCTCCTCCAGCACCGCTAACTCCGCCAGCGGCAATTTCGCAACCAGATAAAGTAACTAAAAAATATTGTCTAAAATCCAGATTTAAAATTTCCTCCAAACTCAGAGAATCATTCCTCAAAAACACTGCAGATTTCAGTGGCCAAGCCAAATTAAGCAAACTAAAACAAGCAAAATGAGCGCATTTTTTCTGCTGCCAATGCCCTATTTCTTGGGGCAAATCCCCATTATTAGCAGACATTTCTTGGGAAAAAGCCTCTTTAATTGCCGGCTTATGGCGCACAACTTCTGTACTGGCAAAATACTGGGAAATAGTGCCGATTTCAATGTTGCTGTAGAACGCATCTCTGGTGAAAGTTGGAATGGCCAAAAGCTGCTGCAAACGGGGTCTGTACCGACCAATAGCCGCTCCGTGTGCACTTTGTCTCAACAGCAATAGCTGACAGCTAGGAGCATAGCGAATTCCTCCGGGAAATCGATCGAGCAAATAAGTAGCAGGCGCTGCAACGTCGCCAAAAGACGAACTTTGAGAAAAATCCGAAAGGCTGTAGGTTTCCACCTCAACAAAACCGCTGCGATCGCTCCACCCAGACCTAAAAATTCCCCCACCATCCTCAAATCCGTCTCTCCCCGCCAAAGGCAAAGCGTGGAGTGGCAAAGCGTGCAAAAATCGGTGCGGCACAAAAATCAGCCGATCGCAATTATCGGGAATCAGCGCCACCACTCGATCGATTTCCAGCATCGTAGCCAAGCGTTTGAGGCGAGTCTGGAGATGATTGATCCAGCGACCTTTTTGTTCAGAATAAGCGGTGAGGTACTCCTGGCCCCAACTTTCGGCAGCCAAAGCATTTTCCGGCGAACACAGGTGAACGGCGGGATATTGTTCACTCTTTACCACCACAAAAGCAACCAGCAACTCTCCCAAACTCGCCCACACCACAGCAGCGCAATTGTCATCAGGCAACAATTGGCGAATTTGCTCGAAAGCGATCGGTTCAACTTTGTGAGCTAGGCTGAAGAAAGGGTCGTTTGCCTGCACCTCCCGCGCAATCAACCTATCAAACTGCTTCCACAATTGATTTAAGTGCATGAAGTCCAAGTTCGGCATTAGAGAACCGCTGTTCAAACCTTGGCTATCGCCCTCAGAAATCAAAGTCGTGTTCGGCTCAGGTTCTCCCTCTTCTTGGTGCCGCTGTTCCCCTGCTATTTCCAGTTGCAGCGACTCCAACTCGCTTCGCACCGCTGCAGGAATTTCGGCTTTCGGAGTCAAGTGGCATTTAAGCAGCAGTTCTACCAAATTCCGATTTTTGTGGCGTTCGGCGTATTCCAGAGCCTTAGCGTAATATTCAGGTTGGCTGGCGCCTAGTTCCAGGCAAACTTGCACCAGGCATTTATAGAGTCCAGCCCAGGTGCGGGTTAATTTGACTTTTGCGGTACTCGTCCGTGAAGCGTAGCTATCCCGTAGGGAATCGCCAAAATCGACTGTATCAACCCCAACTTCGCAGCGCAAGAATTCAACAGTATCGACAGCAGCAGTAAAAACCCCGTAAGCGCGAAGCAAGTCGCCTCGAACTCGGTAAGCTTGACCCAAATAAAATAAAATTTCAGCCCAGCGGTGGGGATAGGTTTCGCGAGTGTAGACTTGGGTGGCGCTGTGATAGCAGCCGATCGCGCTTTCCATGTGCGACAAGTTTTCCGCCTCCGTCAGTTGCGAATAAGCCCTACCGAGATAAATTTGCAGCATTGCCCAGCGGTTGGGATATGCCTGCCTGGTGTAGACTTCGCCCGCATTTTGATAGCAGGCGATCGCGCTTTTGAGGTTGCGATTTTTTTCCCCTTTCACGTGTTCGCAGAAAGCGCGGCCGAGGTAGGCACACAGCATGGCCCAGCGTTCGGGAGTTTTTTGGCGGTTGCAAAAGAGCAAAGCATTTTGATAGCAGGCGATCGCCATTTCCATATTTTCGGCTTTTTCCCCTTTCACCCGCCGACTGTAGATCCTACCGAGGTAAGTTTGGATCGAAGCCCAGGCTTCGGGAAATTTGATGCGGGTGTAGACTTGTAAAGCATTTTGATAGCAGAGGAGCGCCATTTCCAGATTTTCCACCGGATCGCCTTTGATGCGATCGACAAACACCCGGCCCAAATTCCTTTGAGTCGTCGCCCACTGCTGCGGAAAAGCTTCCCGAGTCCGCACCTGCAAAGCTCTCTGATAGCACGTAACCGCGTATTCGAGATTTTCAGCTCGGTTGCCCCGCAGCAACTCGCAGTAAGCATTTGCCAAATTATTTTGAGTTGTGGCCCAACGCCGGGGAAACACCTTGCGGTTGTAGACTTGCAAAGCATTTTGGTAGCAAGCGACTGCCAGTTCCAGATTTTGGGCTCGGTTGCCCTGCAGTCGCCGACTGTAAGCACGGCCGAGATTGTTTTGAGTGCTCGCCCACTCTTCCCCAAAAGTTTCGCGGGTGCGAACTTGCAGCGCGTTTTGATAGCAGGCGATCGCGTGTTCTAGATTGTCTGCCGGATCTCCCCTGAGACGCTCGCTGTAAGCGTTGCCCAGATTATTTTGCAGCGTCGCCCACTGTTCCGGGTACTGTTCGGGCGTGCGTACTTGTAGGGCATTTTCAAAGCAAGCGATCGCCTGTTCGATATTTTGAGCCTTATCACCTTTGGGGCGATCGCTATAAGCGTTGCCCAGATTGTTTTGCATCACCGCCCATTCTTGGGGAAAGTCTTTGCGGGTAAACACCTTAGCAACTGTTTCGTAACCGGCAATTTCGATTTCCAAGTTATTAGCCTTGCTGCCGAGGGGAAACCGCCCAATTTTGTTGCTCAGATTGCCGATTAACGCTGCAATGCGCCTTCTCTCGGATTCTTTGGCAGCAGAAAACACCAAATTTGCCCAGCAGCGCAGCAGTTCTGCGAAATTCTGGTCGAGTTTGTCTAAATTGTTTCTCAGCAGCGAGTACAGGTGCTGCGAATCAGCGCCGCGCGCCACTGCTTGCAATACTTCTGCTAAAAAAGCCAGATATGCTGCCCCGGTTGCGGGCAATTTATAATTCCCTTTTGCAGATTCTAAGGGTGCGATCGCCCTTTGGAAAAATTTTGCAGCTTTCAGCAAGCTTTCTCGCGTCAGCGCCACTTCTTCCACATAAAGCGTTTGCACGAACCCAAAGTCGATCGACTTTGGGTTCGTCCTCAAAATCAAATCTATTCCTGAGTCCCCAGGATTTTCCAGCAGCGCTTGGAGCATATTAACATCAGTTTTGCGACGCTGTTCGTCCATCGTGCATTCCGCCAAACTATTAACCATAGGAGCGCTGCTTCCCTGCAACCAATTAAATCCAGAAATCGGGAAATTTGAATCCCTAATTCTATTTACCCTCCTTTCGACTTAAAATCAATGGTAGGTGTGACTCGTTTAACCTAAATGAGTAGTAATATTCAAGGATTGCTAGCCTAACCCCCTTGTTAGTATAACTGAGTACACTTTTTGAAGCATCTATCAAGAAGAGTTGACGCTCAAATAACTCTCTTAGCAAAATATCCAACCAATTGAACTCGCTGCGACACAAATTTTTGTCTGCTTGACAATGACTAACGGGACTTAGACATTTTAAGGCCCCTTTAGGGGCTGAAAACCTATCTGGACAAGCAAAACAGGTTGATGACCTAAAAACGCCTGAAACCTTGGTGCATACTAGACTTATGCCTATTCGAGCTAAAAGTCTTTCTATCTCTGCCTTTTACGCCATTTTAGCTTCGATTTTTGTCTAAGTCCCGCTAATTAGGTTGATATAGTTTTACAAAAGGTCTAAATATAGTCGTCTTCAAAGGACTTACATCGGTTGGCAGCCACGCAGGTACAAAATTCATCAAGAAACCCAGTTTCTAGTGTATGATTTATAAATCAGGAATCTGCTGTAAGTTTCTATCGGCACAATACTTGACCAATCTTAATATAGGCAGGAGAATTTGCAATGAGTACACAACAAGATTTATGGAAAGCCACTAGCTGTTACTTTGGAGATCGAGTGGAAGAGGGACAAGTTCTCGCAATAGCTACGTATGTTGATCGGCGACGCATTTGTTTTCTGCTCAAGGGAAAAACAATAGGTCAATGGGTTCCCGAAGAATCTTTATACGGATCTGTCTCCTCCTTCAAAGTCGAAAAAGAAGCTCAAAAAGAAGCCAAAGATGATGTGAATACACTGATACAAATTGTCGAAGATGATAAACAAATTGTTGAAACCCAAAGCGTCAACATCCCAGACATATCATTTTTCCTACAAACAATTATTGGTGGGCTTGAATTTGGAGCAAAACTTGTCGTAGATCCTCTATCTTTCTCATATAAAGTGGTTGTTAGTTTGCTAGAAACCATACCAAGATTAGTAATTGCCGTTAAAGATGAAATATTGAAAACGGTTGAATTATGGAGTAAAGTTTGGAAACAAAGGGTTTTCACCACACTAATTGAAGGTGAAAAAGTTCATTACAGTAGCTCTAAGAAAATAGTAGATCAGTTAAGAATTGACTATCCTGATGAAACCAATCATCAACTTGCAGAACGCATTGTTTTGGAGAAGGCTGTGTATACAAGCATTACCGGTTTTATACAAGGCTTAAGTAGAAGTTGTGCAGGTAAGCTTCCAGAAGCAATTAGTGATTTTATTGCAGGGAATAAAGGATTTGAAACTCTGCATCAATTACTCAATAGTCGTCTAGTTAATTTTTTTGATACCAATAGCTTGCTGGTAGAGATGATTTACCAAATTTCTCTTATTTATGGTATTGAAAGCGGTGAAGGTGATATTTTAGTCATTTTAGGTGCTGCCTTTACCAAACAAATGGTTGATTTCTTGGGAATGCAATTCTTGATTGGTTCACCCTCTGATATAAATCCGCTAGTACCACCAGTCAAAAATATGTTGGTATTTATGGCAGTGGGTTACACTGCTATTAATTATTATAAAGCTAAAAAAGAAACTGGTAAGATGCCAATAGGTTCCTTAGAAGCTTTATTATCATTAGAGAATCAAGCGTTTGCTTATTTGACAGAAGCATCGTCAAAAGGTCCCGAACTAGAGCAAGCTTTAGCTAATGCTATTTCCGTTGAAGCAGTTGCTGTTCCACAATTATTTTCGGCTAAAAGCTAAATTGTCGAGAGAGTACAGCGGATTGTAACTTGATAGGTACTTCTATAAGGCGAGAGGGTTTTTTTTCATCTGGTTGTACCTACGCGACTGCAAGCCGCTGTAAGCGATAAGAGTGGGGTTTTCACCCCACTCCGGGTGAGGAAACTAACTAAGCTAGAGTATTTCCCAAGGAAACGATCGCACTTTCCACTGCTTCCAAAGCTCGATCGACTTCAGCAGCAGTGACAATCAGCGGCGGGACAAACCTCAGCACTTTCGGCCCTGCAGGAACCAACAAAACTCCTGCAGCGATGGCAGATTTGACGATATCAGCGGATGTAAGTTCGATGTCAGCTTGCAATTCCATCCCGACAATCAAACCCCAGCCCCGCACCTCGGCAATTAAATGCGGATATTCAGCCGCCAACTTGTTGAGCCCTGCTTTCAACTGTTCCCCGCGCTGCTGCACGTTTTCTAGAAGGTTTTCCCGTTCCAAAGTTTGGCAAACGCACAAAGCTACAGCGCAAGCAAAAGGATTGCCGCCGAAAGTGCTGGCGTGACTTCCCGGTTCAAATACATCGCAGGAAGACTTGCACAGCATAGCGCCGATCGGGATACCGCCGCCTAACCCTTTGGCAGACGTAAAGATATCCGGTTCAATGCCGAGGTTTTCGTAGCCCCAGTATTTGCCGCTGCGTCCCATCCCGACTTGCACTTCGTCGAGAATGAGCAAAATGCCTTTTTCGTCGCAAATTTCCCGAATTCGCTGGAAGTAGGCGATATCTCCGGGGCGAACTCCGCCTTCGCCTTGCAGCGCTTCCAACATAATTGCAGCTACTTGGCGTTCGTCTTTGTCGAGTTGCTCGATCGCACTTTCGATCGCACTAATATCGTTGTAGGGCACATAGTGAAATCCGGGAACCAAAGGGCTAAAACCCTTCTGGTATTTAGGCTGTCCCGTGGCCGTAATTGTCGCCAAAGTCCGCCCGTGGAAACTCGCAACGGCGGTAATGATTGTCGGATTCGAGATATTTAATTTTTCGTGGGCGTATTTGCGGGCGAGTTTAATTGCCGCTTCATTAGCTTCCGCGCCGGAGTTGCAAAAGAAGGCTCTGTCCGCGCAAGAATGGTCTACAAGCCACTTCGCCAGCTCGCCCTGTACGGGGATGTAATAAAGGTTAGAAACGTGGTGCAGGGTCTGAATTTGCTGAGTTACCGCTGCAATCATTGCCGGGTGGGCGTGTCCCAGAGTGCAGGTAGCAATACCAGCCACAAAATCGAGATATTCGCGGCCCTCGGTATCCCAAACGCGGCAGCCGAGGCCCCGTTCTAGGGCGATCGCAAAACGCCCGTAAGTTGTCATTACATAGCTGTCGAAGCTCTCAGAACTGAAGAGACTGGCTTCGGCTTGCACGCTTGGTTCTTTTAATAAGGTTTCTGGACTCACGAATCGCTCCTTAACACATAATATGTAGACCTCGATTGTACGGTAAAAATCCAGGTTAGCGGTGCAGGCTGTTAGTTTTGTCATAAAATCATAACAGTAACCTCAATTAATCCATTACAAATCTACTGATGAGTTATTACATTTCTCCTAACTTTCTCGATAAAGTTGCGGTGCACGTCACTAAGAACTTTTTAAATTTGCCCGGGGTAAGAGTTCCCCTAATTTTGGGAATTCATGGCCGCAAAGGAGAAGGCAAAACTTTTCAAACCGAACTGGTTTTTCGGCGGATGGGCTTTGAACCGGTGATGATATCTGGTGGGGAATTAGAAAGCCCGGATGCAGGAGATCCGGCGCGTTTAATTCGCTTGCGCTACCGGGAAGCTGCGGAGCAAATTCGCGTGCGCGGCGAGATGTGCGCCATCTTTATTAACGATTTGGATGCTGGTGCGGGCAGGTTCGATACTACTACTCAATATACTGTCAATACTCAGATGGTCAATGCGACTCTGATGAATATTGCTGATAATCCAACTAACGTGCAGTTACCGGGAAGTTATGACAGTACGCCGCTGCACCGAGTGCCGATTATTGTCACTGGAAATGATTTTTCTACGCTTTACGCGCCGCTGATTCGCGACGGGCGGATGGAAAAGTTTTATTGGGAACCCAGCCGGGATGATAAAATTGGCATTGTTGGGGGAATTTTTGAGTCGGACAAATTGTCAAAAACCGATATTGTGGCGTTAGTGGATAATTTTGCCGATCAGGCGATCGACTTTTTTAGTGCTTTGCGATCGCGCATTTACGACGAACAAATCCGCGAATTTATTCACAAAGTAGGAATCGAGCGAGTTTCCAAGCGTTTGGTAAACACTTTGGAAGCAGCGCCAGATTTCCAGAACCCGAATTTCAGCCTCGCTCATTTATTAGAAATGGGCCGTTTGATGGTGGGTCAACAAAAGCGGATTAAGGAAATGCGCTTAGTAGATGAATACAACCAATCGCGGCTTTTTAACGTTCAAGGAACCCCCAATGCCCCGGCTGCTGAACCCACCCAAAGTCAATTAAACGACCCGTCATCCAAATATTATAAGGCTTACGTCGAGCCAAGTTCTGAAGCGGGTAACGGTCATGGGGCGCGGCTGAGTTCCGAGGTATTGGAACAAGTAAAGCAGTTGTTAGCAAGAGGCTGCAAAATTGGCATGGAATATGCAGATAATCGCCGATTTAAAACTGGTTCTTGGCAAAGTTGCGCGACGATTAAAACTGCACAGGAAAAAGATGTGGTTGCATCTTTAGAAACTTGTTTGGCGGAACACGGCGGCGAATACGTGCGGCTGATTGGTATCGATCCAAAAGTTAAGCGGCGCGTAGTTGAAACAATTATTCAGCGCCCGAATGGTTAAAGTTAAAGTCCGCCAGGGAATGAATTCCCTGTCTAATAGCTAAAGTCCTCGCTATGAGGACTAATGAGTTTAAAAATTTTTATTCTCATATCATGTCCGGTTGGATTGGAATGATTAAACCGCAGAGTACGCAGAGAACGCAGAGGAAGAGAACAGAGAGATGAATACAGGACGATGCTAACGGATTTGATATCAGTCCTCTTGAGAGGACTTTAGCTTTGAGGCAGGGGTTTCAACCCCTGTCGGACTGTCGGACTATCGGTTTAATGTTAAGTTGATACCAATGAAGACAGTTGTGTCCCTACAGGCAATATCTTCTTTATCTCGCCCTAAACTACAGGACAGACAGAGATTATGCAAACCAGCGGCGAATTAGCTTTACAAGTTAAAGTAGGGTGCGCCTTCGGCACCTGACAAATTCAAATTAAATTCTGCAAAAATTTATCAAAAGTTGCCCGATCGCACATAGCAACTTGAGCACCCACTTTAGTTGTGCACAGAGCCCCCGCTGCTGCGCCCCACCGCACCGCCTCTGACAAGGAAAGACTGGCATCTAATGCAGAGGCCAAACCGCCGTTAAAAGCATCGCCAGCAGCCACAGTGTCGATCGCCTCCACAGCAAAAGCCGGTACAAAAAAGGTTTCATCCGCCGTAACAGCAACAGCCCCGCGATCGCCCAATTTGACAATAACATTCTTGACCCCACGCTCCTGCAAGTGTTTGGCAGCTACAATCGCTGTTTCGGTGTCATTCACCCGAAAACCGACTAACTGGCCCGCTTCCACTTCATTCGGCGTGATAATGTCAATTAGCGGATAAAGTTCCAGTGGCAAATCCGCCCTAGCCGGTGCTGGATCGAGAATAACTCGCACGCCCGCTTGACGAGCAGCTTTCGCAGCTTTTTGGACAATTTCCAGGGGAATTTCTAACTGTAACAGCAAAGATGTAGCTCCTGTTAACAGTTTTTTGAGACGTTCTATATCTGCTTCACCGACATTGTTATTCGCGCCCGGAATCACAATAATATTATTTTGACCTGTCTCGTCTACGGCGATAATTGCCACCCCTGAATGAGTGTTTTGGTCTATTAATACATTGTCTGTACTTAAACCATAAGATTGTAAATTTGTCAATAATTCTTCAGCAAATTTATCGTTGCCGACGCGGCCGATGATGTGGGTGGAAGTGCCGAGACGGGCGGCCGCTACGGCTTGATTTGCTCCTTTGCCGCCGCCGGCTGTGAAAAAATTGCTACCGATGATAGTTTCCCCTGGCTGCGGCAACCGGGGAGTTTTTGCTGCTAGGTCGATGTTGATACTGCCGAATACGATGATGGTCATAGGGCATGGGGCAAACAGGGCATCGGGAATTGTAACTAACAAATCACAGGACTTACCCAAAGAAACCGGGTTTCTCTGAAAAATCTTTGCTTTCTCAACTAGAGATATACGAAGAAACCCGGTTTCTGGCCTCGACGTGCGTCCAAAACTAAAATAACCAATAACAAATAACGTGCTAGAACAGTTATGGTCTCCATCGGTCAATTCAATGGCTGCAATTACTCTCGATCGCAATCCCTGTGTCCTGCTAGTTGAAACAGACGAAGTTCTCGCCGGACACTTGAGTCTCGACTTAAAATCCTCCGGCTACGAACCGGTAGTGGCTTCTAATACCGCCACAGGCCAACATTTAGCCCGTGAATTGCAGCCAGCTTTGATTGTAATCGATCGCATACTTGGCGCTGAGTCGGGGCTGTCACTGTGTTCTCACCTCAGAAGTATTGGCAATCGGGTGCCGGTGCTGCTATTGGTCGGTCGTGATACAGTTGACGATCGCGTAGCTTGTCTGGAAGCTGGGGCGGATGATTATTTTCTTAAACCTTACCGCACTGAGGAATTTTTGCAGTTGGTGCGCTTGTATTTGCAGCCGGATAACACCAGCAACGAACAATTGAGGTTTGGCGATTTAGTTTTGGATTTGGCCTCTAGGCGGGCATTACGCAATGGACGGGCGATCGACCTGACGATGAAGGAATATGAGCTGCTAAAGTATTTGATGGAACATCCCCGCGAGGTTTTGACTCGCGAACAAATTCTGGAAAATGTTTGGGGTTACGACTTTTTGGGTGAGTCGAATGTAATTGAGGTTTATATCCGCTATCTGCGGCTCAAGATTGAAGATGAGGGCGAAAAGCGTTTGATTCAGACGGTGCGCGGTGTTGGCTATGTGATGCGGGAAGCTTGAAGAAGTCATTAGTCATCAGTCATTTGTCATTTGTCATTAGTCAGTGGTCATTAGTCATTAGTCAACAATGCCCATGCCCCATGCCCTATGCCCCATGCCCCATCTAAAATCTAAAATCTAAAATCTAAAATAATTATGAGTTATTTAACTAATTTGCTCGGTATTGGAGTAAGTATATTTTTGCTGGGATGTTCGCCGACTTTACCGATCGCGAATGCTGGTGCTACTGGTATTTTGGCGGCTGAGTCTCCTACGGCGATAACATCGGGTCAAGTGCTGCCTGTTTCTGCTAGAGCTCGGATAGGCGATCGCCCAATCGAACTCGAAGTGGCGAAAACACCGGAACAGCAGGCTATGGGTTTAATGTACAGAACTTCTTTGCCGGATGACAGAGGAATGCTGTTTGAGTTTAAACCGGCGCGACGGGTCAATTTTTGGATGAAAAATTGCAAGATTTCTCTGGATATGATTTTTGTCCGGGATGGGGTGGTTGAGGCGATCGAAGTTTCTGCACCTCCTTGTACTGCCGATCCTTGTCCTACCTACGGGCCCAATACTGCTGTCGATCGAGTTATTGAACTCCGGGGCGGGCGGGCTGCTGAACTCGGTGTCAAAAAGGGCGATCGTATTGAAATCGAGTTTTTTAACGAAAACCTCGATCGATAAACAATCCCCCGGTTTCCATCGCCCAGAGATCCCCCTGCCTTGGGAATACCGGAGAAAATTTAGAAACTTTACAAAAATTGATAAAATCTATTAGAATATTAATGTAAGATTCAGTACAAACACCGGAAGATTTGCTACGATGTCGATCTCAGTCAGTCAGGACTTGAGCTTGTTTCCGGAAGCTGTAGATGGTTGGTCGCAGGTATGAGACGAGTCAGCGACTCGTTACCAATCCTGAGAGACGATACTCAGCCTCAAGGTGTAGCAACACGAAAAGAAATTCTCTGGAAGTTCTGGCGATCGAGCTAAATCTACTAAACCTATCTAAAGTAATATGCTACGAGCCAAGTTAATTGGCGGTAATTGGCAAACTTAACTTCTGGTAGCAGTTTTGGGTTTGATCGAAATATCTAACTAATTTTGCCGAAGTAGATTTGCGGATTCTGCATTTCGGCAGATGAAGTTAAACTCTGAACTTGGTTTAGTAGTTTTAGGTAGCAGAATTTATTCTGATTCGCGCTGCAGAGATGCCGAGGTATTCAGTTTAGGTTCGATCGCGATTACCAGTCGATCGGGCAGACATCAGCAAAATTGCAAAACCTTTCACTTTTTGGGAAAGGTTAGCTTTACAGTATCACTCAGCATTACGTTTGGCAGTTCAACCGCTAATAGCGTTTTAAAAGCTATCCACGGTAACAAGACAAATTTAAAACTGGCTTATTACTCATCACAAACATCAGGTTCACATCAGAAAATGGTGTCCTATACTTAGAGGTGAAATCACATGGCACCCGCTAAATACACTCGATTGATTCGATTTTTACAAGAAGATTTGGCAATTTCGCCCGCGTCAATTGCTGTCGCCGAACGTGTCGGCGATAACAAACAGCGGCAGCGCGATAGAGACCCGAATTCCTTGCCGATGGTTCTGTGGCAATACGGTTTAGTCACTCTCGAACAGTTAGATAAAATCTTTGATTGGTTATCCGAAGCATATTAAAAGGATTTTAGATTTTAGAGATAATCCAAAATCTAAAATCCTTTAACAACTGAGATTAGGATTCAGCCAAGAATTTGGCAGCCGCGGCAACGCCGGCCCCCGGAGTGTAGCCTTCATGACCCAATTCGCTCAGCACAACTTCTAAAGAGGAAATTGCTGCTAGAATATCGCGATCGCACACAAAGCCCAAATGACCGATTCGGAAGATTTTACCTTTCAAATGGTCTTGTCCGTCGGCGAGAGCAATGTCAAATCTCTTTCTCATCAAAGTCCGCACTTTTTGAGCATCTACGGATTCTGGCGGCATCACCGAAGTAATCGCAGGGCTGGCGGCATCGTCAGCAGCAAACAACGGCAAACCTAAAGCTTTTACAGCAGCGCGAGTAGTTGTCATCAACCGTTTGTGTCGCGCGAAAACATTTTCCAACCCTTCTGTTTTCATCATCTGCAGCGATGCTTGCAGGGCAAAAAACATATTGACAGGAGGAGTAAAAGGAGTGGTATTTTTGGCTGCGTCTTTGCTATATTTGCCCAAATCCAAATAATAGCGGGGCAGTTTCGCAGTTTTGTAAGCTTCCCAAGCTTTGGGACTGACGGCCACAAAACCCAAACCTGGAGGAATCATGTAAGCTTTCTGAGAACCCGAAGCAATGACATCGATGCCCCAAGCGTCCATCGGAATATTGACAGCGCCTAAGCTAGTGACAGCATCGACCATAATTAAAGCTTCACCGTGGGCCTTAACGTGGCGGTTGATGGTTTCGAGGTCGTTGAGGACGCCGGTGGAGGTTTCCGAGTGGGTGATGATGACAGCTTTGATTTGCTTCTCTGTATCTGCTTCTAGTTTTTCGCGGAAGTTTTCGGGGTCTAAAGGTTGGCCCCACTCGGCTTTAATAATTTCGGCGTTTAAACCGTAAGCTTCGGCGACTTCAGCCCAACGTTCGCCAAATTTGCCGTTGCATCCGACTAAAACTCGATCGCCCGCACTCAAGAAATTAATTATCCCAGCTTCCATCGCGCCGGTACCAGAAACCGTTAAACTCAGCACGTCACTTTTAGTTTGGTGCAGCCATTTCAAGTTTTCGGTACATTCTGCAAAAATCGCGTCAAATTCCTTGCTGCGGTGGCCCATCGGGTGTTTTGCCATCGCTAACAATGCCGCTTCAGGCACCGGCGTCGGGCCCGGAATCATCAGCATTAATTTGTTGTCCATGATATTGTCCTAAGTTTTTCTGTGGGAGTTCTATAGAATAAATCAAATACGATACGTCACGTCGCGTCGATACTCTAAGTTTTTTAACTTTTAACTCCCTTGTGGTTAATTTCATTTAGAGCCCAGCGATGTTCTACCGCTAAGTTCGATCGCTCGCAGCTTTGTTCTAATTGCTTTTGAATGGCAAGGGCTTTACGCAATGTAATAATAAGTTGGTGAACTTGTTGCTGCTGCGGCGATTGTGGACTGACAGCAAACATCGTTTTGCGCTCTAACAATTGAAGTAGCAATTCATAATGAATGTACGAAGGAAGGGGGATTGGCTCCATGAAAGCTAACATACCTCAGCGAACCGATACCCCATTGCAATTGCATGAGGCATCACGGTGAACATTAGATGCCCGATTTTTTATTTGTTTTCTAACCGTCCAATAACCTCTGCTTTGCCGATCGAATATTCGGGGCTGGGGGCGTTGGACACGCTAAATCTTGCGATCGACAGGCTTACAGAATAGATTTAATTGCTTTCTGGCAAAATATTTCTATGCAATATAGCTTTCAGTGCTATTTCTTTTTTACAGTAGCGCTTGAGTCGATGCAGGCTAGAAATTCTCATTATTTACCTACTTAATCACTTTTTATCAGAATTAAGGGTGCTTTGTCAAGCGGTCTCGCCTTTCACAGGCTGGGAGGGCGATCGGCAAGGGAGGCTAAAGCTGCACCCGGATCGGGCTGTTTGACCAGAGATTCGCCGATGAGGACGGCTTCGGCGCCTGCGGTGGCAAGTTTAGCTAGGTCGTCGGGAGTGTGGATTCCTGACTCGCTGACGATGAGGATGCCTTTTGCTTGGATTTCGGTTTGTCGATCGGCTAATAGTTGACCGGTAGTTTCTAGGCTGACGGAAAAGTCTGCTAGGTTGCGGTTGTTGATGCCGATTAGGCTGACGCCTTCTAGGGTTAATACTCGATCGAGTTCTTCGAGAGTGTGAACTTCTATTAAAGCTGTCATGCCCAATGTCTTGACAATTTTAACAAAGTATTGTAAGTCTTTGTCAGATAGAATGGCTGCGATTAACAATACAGCATCTGCGCCGTGAATCCGGGCGAGATAGATTTGGTAGGGATAGATAATAAACTCTTTGCAAAGTAAGGGTAAATCGACGGCGGCACGGATTTTAGCGAGGTTGTCGAAACTGCCTTGAAAGAACTTTTCATCGGTGAGTACGGAGATGCAGCTAGCGCCGTTTTGTTGGTAAGCTAGGGCGATCGCCACTGGGTCAAAATCTTCGCGAATTACGCCTTTGCTGGGGGAAGCTTTTTTGACTTCGGCGATGATAGCGGGTGTGGTTTTGCCGTTTTTAAGGGCGGCAAGAAAGTCGCGAGTAGGCGGTGCAAAGGGGAGTTTTTTGTGAAGTTCGGATAAGGGAGTGCGATCGCGCTTTTGGGCCACTTCAGCTTCTTTTTCCCAGACGATTTCTTCGAGGATGTGCTGGGGTTCGGCGTCGGGTACGGCGATTTGGTAGCTGAGGTAGAGTACGGAGACTGATGTGCTGGGGGGACGACGGCGGATTTGAAGCATGATAGGGGGATAAACAGTTGACAGTTGACAGTTGACAGTTGACAGTTGACAGCGAGGTTTTTAGGCTGGGGATTTATACCTTACCGCGATCGTAACAAGTTTCAACGTATTATATAATGGTTACAGTAAATCCTCCTAGCCTGAGAGCTAATGCGTGCCAGCTAAAGATATTTATCACGATACAGTTAAGCGTGCCTTACAAAAAGATGGTTGGATAATTACTCACGATCCCTTTCCCCTGCAAATTGGTCGCAAGCGTTTATCTGCCGACCTGGGTGCAGAGCGTCTAATTAATGCCGAAAAAGGAACCTAAAAAATTGTTGTTGAGGTCAAAAGTTTTGTGGGACGATCGGATGTAAAAGATTTGGAGCAGGCTTTGGGGCAGTACGTTCTTTACCGCCAAGTGCTTAATGAAATGCGGATCGATAGAAGTCTCTATTTGGCAATTTCTAAGCCTGCTTTTAAGAGCGTATTTACCATAGAACTAGGGCAAGTGTTATTAAAAAATCAAATTGTTAAACTGATTGTTTTTGATGTAAAAAGTGAGGAAAGACTTCAATGGATACCCGATTGAGATACCAAGAAATTATCAAAAGCATACTTCAGGAACACGCTAAATACCGCAATACTATACCTGACGGCTATCATTCTCAACTGTTATTTGATGAGGAACGAGGAGGATATTTAGTTTTGGATATAGGTTGGAATGATGACAATTACCTTCACGCCACACCAATCCACATCAATTTAATCGGCGATAAAATCTGGATTCAATATGATGATACCGAAGAAGGAGTGGCGACGGATTTACTGGCCGCCGGTGTTCCTAAAGAAGATATTGTACTCGGTTTTAGGCATCCTCAAGTGCGGCAGTACACTGAATTTGGAACTGGTTTGAGTGAGAAAGATGAAGAAATTGTTGCTGAATCTGCTGCTGTGCGATCGGCCTAAGTAGAGTACGGAGACGGATGTGCTGGGGGGACGGCAACGGATTTGGAGCATGATAGGGGGATAAAGGGCGATCGTAACAAGTTTCTATTATATAAGGTCGATCGCCCTTTTCCATATGATAAAATGCGATTAACTAAGTATTCGGAGATTAACCGATGCAATTAGAAGACTATTTTGAATTTCTCGACCCCGATGACATCCGCATCAAAGGACATCGGATCGGCATTGACGATGTAATTAAATATTACTTGGATGGATATTCGCCAGACCAAATTCTGGAAGAATTACCAAGTTTGAATTTAGAGAAAATTTACGCGACGCTAACTTATTATCTGCAAAATCGGAGGCAGATGGATGCTTATATGTTGCGGCTGGCGAAGTGGCGGGAAGAACGCTATCAGGAATGGTTGGCTAATCCATCTCCTCTAGCATTGCGTTTGAGAGCAATCAAAGCACAGCGAGAACAGGAGTTACTTAACCTGAAGTGAAAATTCGTTTTTTACTCGATGAAAATTTGCCACCTAAGCTCAAAAGTGCTGTTTTAAAACTTCAACCGGAGATAGATATTTTACGGGTGGGTGATTCAACTGCACCGCCATTCGGAACTTTAGATCCAGAGATTCTCATTTATTTGGAATCATCGAAACGATTATTGGTGACGGATAATCGCAAAAGTATTCCCGGACATTTGGAGGAACATTGGGCGGCTGGGGGACAAAGTTGGGGATTAGTTTGGGTGCGTCCAAGTGGAAGTATCGGCAGATGGGCAGAAACAATTCATTTTATTTGGGATACTACTGAAGCGGAAGAATGGATCGATAAGTTAGATTGGATTCCATATTAGAGAATGATGTGGAAAAAGTACGCGCGTGCGTAGCTATCCCGTAGGAATCGCACTTTTGGGCCGCCAAAATCTCTTCGCTAACCCGCAAGTCCGCCGGGGGTTGAAAACCCCCGTCTCATAGCAAAAGTCCTCTAAAAGAGGACTGAAAAGTCAATTCAATAAACAAAGGTCGATCGCGCATTCCCAATTTTTACCAAAAGGTCGATCGCACATTTCTAAGTTCCCGATAATTCACTGACAGTCTGAGTTTTGACTGTTCTATCTTTTGCGTGTTTCAGAGCACTTAACAAGCGATCGGCATTTTTGGGCGATCGCAGCAGGTGCAATGTCTCCAATAAGCTTGCCAACTCGTCAGCGGCAATTAAGGCTACGTTTTCGCCGTCTTTGCGGGTGATGATGATGGCATCGCGATCGCTGATGACTTGTTCGCACAGTTCATCAAGATTGGCCAAAGCTTCAGTATAGGTTACTTGGGTTTGTGTGAGTGACATGGTTTTTGGCTTCCCAATACTAAGGATATTATAAGGGCGATCGGGCTTCTTTTTCTATGTTTGGGCGGGAATAGTTGGTTTTGACATACTCTTTTAGTATCGGTGCAAGAGTAAAAAATGTGCGATCGCCCTCCGGGATTTTTTCAACAAATGAACGCCGTCCCAAGGATTGCATCACTTGCAAAAATTGCGATCGAGATAATTGCAGATTCTCTCAAAAATTTCGCTAGAATGCCATTAAATAAATCTTGAATCATTGTTGCCACTATTTTTAACTTCTTGCAGAGCGTCTAAGTGTTTTCCCGTATTGACTGAGCCTGGTTATCTGTGATATTCAATACTTATTGAACCTCACGTAGTTACAAGCTATGGCAAAAGGCGATCATATCTACATTCAACACGTTGGATACACTCATCACGGTATCGACTGTGGCGATGATAGTGTTATTCATTTCGGAAGGCGTGGGGGTGAAAAAATTTGTCGTATTTCTAAAAAAGATTTTGCATCAGGAAACAAAATTAATGTAAAGGAGTATGGAAAATGTTATTCAGATGATTCAGTAGTCAGACGAGCAGAGGGCAGGTTAGGCGAAAAAGGATATGACATTTTCAGCAATAATTGTGAGCATTTTGCTTATTGGTGCAAAACAGGAAAATATAAGAGTGAACAAGTAGCACAAGCTCAAGCTGGAGTTGCTGGTTTAGTTCAAGGAAGCGCTATTGGCGCAGGAACCAAGTTTGCAACTAAAATCGCCACTGAAGCTGCTATTAAATCTGCTGACCCTATATCTAAAGTTCTCATCAATGTAGGGCTTAAACAAGCGCCTGCTGTAGCGGGTAAAGCGGCTGCTGGTATTGTAGGTGTGGGTGGCATAGCCAGTGGATTAGCTGCTGATTTCATAGTTGGCAAGATACTTGAAGATGATGAAGCTTTGACTGAACGCGAACGTGAAGCACGAAAAAATGGAAGAATAGCAGGACAAGTTGCATCAACAATTGGAGGTGTTGGCGGAGGTATTGCTGCTGCTACGGTTGGTGGTAGCGTTGCCATTGCTGCTGCTGTTGCGGCTCCCGCAGTATTAGGTATAGCAATTGGTTTAGGTGCTTATCACCTACTCCAAGGCGAGTGAAAATTGATTTAGCTGCTGAAAGAGCGATCGCCCTTCTATTGTTGAAGTGCGATCGCTCTTTTTTTGGCTCTTCAGTAGTTAATATGCTAAATGAATAGCTGGCGCCAGGAAAGAAAGACAAATGAAGCTAGGAAAATAGCTGGGAGAGTCATTACCGGGGTTGACAGAGGAAGCTCATTTATTATTAAATATAAGCAAAAGCTAGAGGGGTGAGGTGGATTGAACAGCCATGAGAACGAACAAGGAGATAAAGTTTTTAACAGAGCTGTTGAATATAGAGGAAATAAAAGTAATCTCACATCGCCAGTATGAAGGGATTGGAATAATTTTACAGGTGGAAGGAATCGGTAAGGAAAGTAACTGTCCACGTTGTGGAAAAAAAGTCATAGATTACATCAAAATCATAGATACCTAGTCAAAGATTTACCTTGGGGAGAGAAGTTCGTATTTTTAGAAATCAACCGACGACAGTTTAAGTGTGAAAAATGTCTCAAGCCATTTAGTGAAGAGTTGGAGTTGGTCAAAAAAAGAAGAACCTATACGAAACGGCTAGCAAGAGCAATAATCCAAGAAGTGTTAGAGAATGATATCCACAGCGTAGCGAAAAAAGGGGTCGTGACAACAGAAGAAATAGAAAGGATGTTAAAAGACGCATCGAAAGAATACTTAAAAGCCCAGCCTAGCGAGTTGAAGAGATTAGGGATAGATGAAATAGCTCTAATTAAAGGAAAAGGAAATTACTGTGCAGTATTAATAGATTTAGAGAAGTCTAAGCTAATCGCGATATTGGCAGGAAGGAAACAAGAAGAAATTAAGGAAGTAATGCTCGGATGGGGTAAAGAAGTATTAGAGCAAATAGAAGAAGTAAGTATAGATTTGTGGAAAAGTTACAGAAATGTAGTGAGAGAGTTGATGCCAAATGCTCAGGTGGTCGCCGACAGATTTCATGTAATGGCACAAATAAATAAGGAATTAGATGCCCAAAGGAAGGGAGAGAAGAGACAGGTAGAAGATTTAATTAAAAAAGCAGAATCGTCAGAACAAAAAGCAGCCCCGGAGAAAGTTTTAGAAGCATTGAAGAAAAGTAAATATGTGTTATTGAAGAACCAATCAGATATAAATGAAGAGCAAAAAGCTAAACTAATGCAAGTTAAAAATGTATCTTCTACTCTCAAAACTCTGCTTGAATTAAAATAAGAAATTAGAAAATTTTTCGATCGGGCTAATAATTGGTTAGTCGGTTTGTGGCAAGTGGGAAGATGGTTGTCAAGAGCTAAAAAATATTTTACCGATAGTCAGAACACTATTATTCGTTGGCTAGATGAGATTATTGCTTACTTCGATTATAAGACTACCAGTGGTGTTGTCGAAGGCATCAACAATAAACTCAAGTTGATTAAACGTTCGGCTTACGGATTTATAAACTTTGAAAACTTCCGAGTTAGATGTTTGCTTACTTGGCAGTTTGATTGTTAGTTTAGCATACTAGCTAATGAAGAGCCAAAAATCCTCACCCGTTAGCAGCAGCAAAGGAATGGAGACAGAATTGCCGACTTACTTAAACAGCAAGTTTTAAATCTGCTAGCTGTCGCAAAGACAATGAACTGAACTCGCGCGCGCGCCCAAGTCCGAGAAAAAAAACTCGCCTCCCCTTGACAAGTCATACTCGTTATGAGTACGCTATAATAAGCAAAGGAATTGAACCCAAGTACCTAAGAATTTAAAATCATGCTGACGAACCAAGAAGGTCAAAGAGTACCCAAAGTCACCTTTCGCACTCGCAAAGACAACGAGTGGGTGGATGTCACCACCGATGATATATTTGCAGGTAAAACCGTAGTAGTGTTCTCGCTGCCGGGAGCTTTTACTCCCACTTGTTCGTCAACGCACCTCCCCGGTTACAACGAATTGGCGAAAGTTTTTAAAGAAAACGGCGTAGATGAAATCGTTTGCATTTCCGTCAATGACACCTTTGTGATGAACGAGTGGGCAAAAGACCAAGAAGCAGACAATGTGACGTTAATTCCCGACGGTAACGGCGAGTTTACTCAAGGCATGGGAATGCTGGTAGACAAAACAGATTTAGGTTTTGGGAAGCGGTCTTGGCGTTATTCGATGCTGGTAAAAGATGGCGTGGTGGAAAAAATGTTTATTGAGCCAGAGGAACCGGGCGACCCTTTCAAAGTGTCCGATGCCGAGACGATGCTCAACTACATCAACTCCGCAGCAACCAAGCCGAAGGTCGTTTCGCTGTTTACAAAAATGGGCTGTCCCTTCTGCGCTAAGGCTAAGGGAATGCTGAGTCAAAAGGGCTTGGATTATGAAGAAATCGTCTTGGGTCGGGATATCACAACCCGATCGCTCCGGGCTATGACTGGGGCTACAACTGTGCCGCAAGTATTTATCGACGGCAAGTTGATCGGTGGTTCCGAAGCCCTAGAGTCTTATTTGGGTGTTGCTTAGTTAAACCAAAATACTTAGCTTGCAGGTTCACAGTGCACACCTTACTCGTTGTACGGTGTCTACTGTGCGCCTTTGCCGTATTTGGGGATATTTAGCCTCAGCAAACTTCTGAGTCAAAAGTTCGATCGGTCTATTGATCCATTCTCGTGCAACAATTACTGGGGAAGTCATATTAAAAACGCAAGAAATGGGAGTGACCGATCGTGGATTTGAGTTTAGTATCGTCAAATATCTTAAATCCCCCAATATTAGCTTTTTTCATGGGAATGCTGGCAATTTTTCTCAAATCTGATTTAGAAATTCCAGCCCCCATCCCCAAACTGTTTTCGCTGTACCTGCTGTTTGCGATCGGATTTAAAGGCGGCGTCGAACTATCCAAAAGCGGCATTGACCAGCAAGTTGCCCTGACAATTTTGGCAGCGATGCTGATGTCAATGCTAGTACCAATTTATACTTTTTTCATACTGAGGATAAAACTCGACTCTTACAATGCCGCAGCGATCGCAGCCACCTACGGTTCCATCAGCGCCGTCACATTTATCACCGCAACCTCCTTCCTCACAGCACAGGGCATCGACTTTGACGGTTACATGGTAGCCGCGCTAGCATTAATGGAATCCCCAGCAATTATAGTCGGTCTGATTCTAGTCAGTGTATTTGGCGGGGAAGAAGGAAAACGCGAAATAGTTTGGTCAGAAGTGTTGCAAGAAGCATTCCTAAACAGTTCTGTTTTTCTGCTGATTGGCAGCCTAATTATGGGCGTACTGACAGGAGAACATGGTTGGGAAGTTATGAGTCCGTTTACTCAAGACTTGTTTTACGGAGTTCTGACTTTTTTCTTGCTAGACATGGGGCTGGTTGCGGCTAGCAGAATTAAAGATTTGCAAGAAGCAGGAGTTTTTCTGATCGGCTTTGCAATCCTAATTCCCATAGTCAACGCAGTAATTGCTTTGCTAATAGCCAAATTAATCGGAATGCCGCAGGGAGACACTTTGTTGTTTGCCGTATTGTGCGCGAGTGCTTCTTATATAGCAGTACCAGCAGCCATGCGCCTAACTGTTCCCGAAGCGAATCCAAGTCTTTACATTTCAACGGCCTTAGCAGTGACATTTCCATTTAATATCATTGTAGGCATTCCCCTGTATCTATACGGAATCAATATGTTTTGGAGGTGAGATGATGGAGTCAGTCAAAAGAGTAGAAATCATAGCCCACTCAGTAGAACTCGGCAAGATTTTAGACGGTTTAGACAAAGCTGGCGTACCCGATTATGCGGTGATTCGTGATGTCGCTGGAAAAAGCACTAGGGATCACGTTTCCCGTGATTCATCAATGACGGCGCTGGATAACATTTATGTGCTTGCTTTTTGTTCACCAGCTCAAGTTTCAGCAGTTGCAGAAAACATTAGACCCGTACTCAATAAATTTGGTGGGTCCTGTTTTATTTCAGATGCGGTGGAATTGCTAATTACTAGGTGCGTCGGGTAGTCATTAGTCATTAGTGATTGGTGATTATACCAATTCGGAAAATTTGAGCTACACCTATAGCAATCCTCGCATCATTTGTAAATTTCTTACTCCCTCCCTGCGAGTTCGGGGAGGGTTGGGGTGGGGTAAAAAAATTACGACTCCTGCAAGGATTGCTATAGATTGTACGCCATAAGTGTATGGACACGGCAGTGCTGTGTCCATACGCGTATCTGCGACTTTAATCCTAGGCTTTGGTTCCGACAATCGCCATTAGTGAGAATGCTAATCCGTTTCTCCTTTTGGATAAGTTTTTTATTATTACTTTAGGCTGATTGAAAAAATGCAATTTTGAAAATATTTTCTGTCTATTATAGCACTTTTACAAGTTGACAAAAATCAGCCATTAGCCATTAGTCAGCGGTCATTTCAGGATGAATTGCCCTTCCCAGCCGGGGGAGAATTCAGAATTCTTAAGAGATAGAAAAGAATCAGTTGCAAAAATCCGTTAGCGTGGTAAATTCTAAGCCACAACAGGCGATCCTCTTCGTTGGCGTAGCCCCCGTAAAGGCGGGCTTTCCTTCGGATCGCGAAAGCTAACGCTAACGCCCGATCGACTAACGATATTTTCAATAGGAGTTTAAACATGGCTGCATTAAAAGTCGGCATCAACGGATTTGGTCGCATCGGACGGCTAGTCATGCGTGCCGGCATCAAAAACCCCAACATCGAATTTGTCGGCATTAACGACTTAGTTTCGCCAGAAAACCTGGCTTATCTTTTCAAATACGACTCCACCCACGGCATTTACGACGGCGAAGTTGAAAGCAAACCAGACGGGATTGTCGTTGACGGAAATTTTATCCCCTGTACAGCGATTAGAAATCCTGCCGAATTGCCCTGGGGTAAATCCGGCGCAGATTATGTTGTAGAATCTACCGGATTGTTTACAGATTTTGAAGGCGCATCAAAACACTTGACAGCGGGAGCAAAACGAGTAATACTTTCAGCACCGACAAAAGACCCGGAAAAAGTTCCAACTTTTCTAGTAGGCGTCAACCACCACAAATTTGACCCGACAAAAGATACGGTTGTTTCTAATGCTAGCTGTACGACGAATTGTTTAGCACCAATTGCCAAAGTTATTAACGATAACTTCGGATTGGAAGAAGGTTTAATGACGACAGTTCACGCAATGACAGCTACTCAACCAACTGTAGACGGGCCCAGCCAAAAAGATTGGCGGGGAGGACGCGGTGCGGCTCAAAATATTATTCCATCTTCGACCGGTGCAGCGAAAGCTGTTACTTTGGTGTTGCCAGAATTGAAAGGAAAATTGACGGGAATGGCTTTGCGGGTGCCAACTCCCGACGTGTCTGTAGTTGACCTTACTTTCAAAACAGCGAAGGAAACTAGCTATAAAGAAATTTGCGAGGCAATGAAAAAAGCTTCGGAGGGCGAACTCAAAGGCATTCTTGGATATACTGAGGATGCGGTAGTTTCGACAGATTTTCAGGGCGACGCGCGATCGAGCATTTTCGATGCAGGTGCGGGAATTGAACTGAATTCTAAGTTTTTTAAAGTGGTTTCCTGGTACGACAACGAGTGGGGTTATTCTAGCCGCGTAATTGACTTAATGCTTTCTATGGCCCAGAAAGACGGAATTTTGAATAATTAATTTTTTTGGGGTGGCATTTTGGGCGGGGTTCGCGTGCCCAACCCCTACTCCCCACAAACAAATTCCTAGGATTTTTTGTGGAACGGGCCGGAGAGCCCGTTCCTGATAATGTTATCTAATGTGAGTTAAACTTTTTTTATTTCCGATTCGATCGCGCTCATGTCTGAATTACCACCGCTGAATAACGAAACTATTTGGGCTATTCTCAACGAAGAAATCGACGATGCTGCTGTCAACCGATTAGTTTGGCAGTATCTGGGCTACCGCTGGGATGCCGAGACTGGCAAGTGGAACAGTGCAGGTGTTGCAGCCGAGTGGCGGCAAGAGTACCCGGAACCGCCGGATTTTATCGATTCTAGGCCGGCGACAGTGAAATTGACTCGATCGACCCCTCCAGAAAACAAGCAGTTGCTGAAGGAAAAATTAGGCTTTAAAGGCTATAAAATTGGGGAATTCGGGCCCCGACAGACTCGCAGGGCGACGATGGCTAATTGGTTGATGGGTTTTATGGAATCTGGGGTGTAAGAGGAATTTTGGATGGCTGTGCGGTTCTTGCCACCTTTAGTCTGTGTCCTCTGCGTCCTCTGCGGTTCATTAACAAAAATTAAGCCTGTTGAAAGTCAAAAAACACTAAAACCCGCCAATTCCAACCTCCTCACCCCCAACCCTGACCGAAAATTTGGGTGCTGTGCCCAGTCCTTTTAGGACGGCTTTAATTAGAGTTCTTGAAAAAGCGTTCCTACGTTCGCTCATGGTTGTGATATAATCAGGTAGGAGGATAGAGCAAATGTTTCATTTAGTCTACGAATTCAAACTCAAACCAACGGCAGGACAAATAGCAATCTTTGAAGATTGGCTAGAACAATGCCGTCGCGTATACAACTACGCATTGGCCCTGCGTAAACATTGGTTTGAGTCTCGTAGTTGTCGAATTAACGCTTGCTCTATCCGATCTGAGTTCATCATTCGGGCCGAAACTTGCGCGACCAACTTATGCAAGCCAGTGCAAAAGTTTAACTACGGCTAGGGCAAACATACCCACTTTGGCTGCCGTCCAAGTACACGTCCTACAGCAAACACTCAAAAGGCTTGAAAAAGCGTTTGTGAGTATGTGGGAACAAAAACACGGTTTCCCCCGCTTTAAGAAAGCAGGAACAATGCGATCGTTTGTATTCCCGCAATTGGGGGTTAACCCTGTCCAAAATCAAGCGGTGAAGCTCCCTAAAATTGGTTTGGTTAAGTTTCATCAATCACGTCCTATCCCTGATGGTGCAACGATTAAGCAAGCAAGGATAGTCCGTAGGGTTAGCGGTTGGTACGTGATGTTAGCCCTACAATGGGACGTTTCAGTACCCACTCTAATGCCCCACGGTGAAGGTATCGGAATTGATGTGGGACTAACTAATTTTCTAGCAACTTCTAACGGTCTTTTAGTCAAGCGCCAAAGATTTTTTAAAGACGCAGAACGCAAGCTTAAATTGCTGCAACAACGTGTCTGTCGTAAAAAACTAGGTTCTAACAATTGGCGTAAAGCTCAAAAGAAAGTCGCCAAACTGCATGAATACGTTGCTAACAGTCGGAAAGATTGGCATCGTAAATTATCTCATCAAATCTGCCAAAACGTGGGAATGATTTTCGTTGAGGATCTGAATCTGATTGGGCTGTCTAGGGCGATGCTAGGGAAACACTGCTTAGACGCAAGCTGGGGTCAATTCTTCACAATCAAGCGAGCAAACTTGTTTGAAATATGGCGTGTACTTTCAGAAGGTAAGTGCTCATAAAACGAGTCAAATTTGCCCCAATTGTCTAGCAGAAACAGGAAAAAAACAGCTTGATGAGCGTACTCATTCATGCTCGAACTGTTGCTATACAACGGACAGAGATGTTGCAGCCGCTCAAGTAGTTCTAATTAGAGGACTTGCAGCCGTAGGGCATACGGTCAAGATGCTTGCCTGCAAGTAAATTCATTGGAATCCCTGCGAATCAAGAATCCCCTCGCCTTTAGGCAGGGGTATGTCAAATCGGGCTGTTCCGTAAAGTATTCTAGAGTCAGCACAACACAACTGTGAGGTAAGCTTTATGAAAAGAACCACCAGATCTCGCTTAACCAGCATTTCCCTCGCTACCCTAATGCTAGCAGGCGTTTCATTAAGTGCGATCGCCACACCAGCCAGCACCCAACCAGCAACCCAACTCGCCCAAGCAACTGCCAAAAAGCGCCTCGTCGTCATGGACTTCGACTACGGCCCCACCAACAGCTATTACACTTCCTACAGGGGAGTCGGCGCCGCCAAAGGCATCAGCGAACTGTTAATCAACGAACTCTTGACATACTCACCGTCGTGAACGAGCGGTGATTCTTTACGCTTCATTGACGGACGCTACGCCCGGTAGTCTTACTCTGTCTCGACGTACATTTAGAGTCGTGCCGATGCCCCGTGCCGACTTTTTCTATATTTATAGATGCGTTTTTGTCTCTATCATGTTCGCTGCCACAGCCTAAACAAAGAATAGAACGCACCGATAAATCAACTTTGCCCCATCTGTAACCACAATCAGAGCAGGTTTGGCTGGTAGGTTCCCATCGGCTAATGACTACAAACTTCCTGCCATACTTCTCGGATTTTGCCTCAACCAATACCCTAAACTCTCGCCACCCTTGCTGACTAATTACCCTGGACAGTTTGCGGTTTTTAACCATCCCTGACACGTTCAAATCTTCCAGTACGATAGTTTGGTTTTCGCTAACGACTTGGGTTGATAATTTGTGCAGGAAGTCTTTACGGGTATCAGCAATTTGGTTGTGCCGTTTGGCAATCTGAATCCTAGTTCGGTTTCGCCTCTTGGAGTCTTTTTGTTGTCGAGCCAACCGCCTCTGGAGTTGACGCACTCTACGATCTAGCGCTTTGTAGCTGGGACTCACAGCCTTTTCACCGTTGCTCATTACCGCAAATGTTTTGATGCCCAAATCAATGCCGATGCTTTGGTTCTTAGCTTCAACACTTATTGGTTCAATATCTACGACAAAGCTTAAAAAATAACGGTTAGCGCAATCTTTGATAACAGTTACAGAGCTAGGACTTGCAGGGAACTCTCTTGACCAGATGGGTTTAACAACACCTATCTTTGCAAGATAAACACCTCCGTCTTTAATAGAGAATCCCCCACGGGTAAGCCTTGCTGATTGGCTGTTAGTCCGTTTTTTGAATTTAGGATAGCCAACTTTCCTCCCTTTTCTCTTTCCCTTACAGGAGTCGAAAAAGTTCTTAAAAGCTATCTCTAGGTCGGCTACAGACTGCTGTAATGGAATGTTTGAAACTTCGCTCAACCACGCCCTTTCTTCAGTCTTTTTTGCCTGAGTGATGACTGTTTTTTGAAGCTCTGCGGACTTTGGCTTCTTTTCGGATTGTTTGCAGATCGCAAGAGCATCGTTATACACAACGCGGACGCAACCAAACAACCGAGCTAAACTCTGCTGTTGTTGGTTTGTTGGATAAAAACGATACTGGTATCTTGCTTTCAAGTCTTTTCCTCCTTGCTTCAATTATACTGTATGTATTGCCATTTGACAGGACAAGCATGAAAACTAAAAAAATATTTTTGAGGGTAACAAAATCCGAAAAAAAGCAACTTGTTGATGAAGCTGCTAGGCGAGGTATGACTCAATCCGAATTGATTAGGAGTATGATTGCTCGATTGCCGGAACTAAATAAAAAGCCGTCCTATAAGGACGGGGCTTGAATCCCATTCACTATGGTCAACAACGGCACTTATACAGTAGTCGATCGCAGCAAACTCGAACAAGTGCTCAAACAGCAAAATCGCAGCGGCGCGATGGATGCCGGGACAGCAGCCGAAATTGGCAAACAATTAGGAGTTGACGCCGTGCTCATCGGCACCATTACCAAGTTTAATATCGACAAACAATCCGGCGGCGGCAGTTTCATGGGAATCGGCGCCGGTTCACAAAAAACCAAAGCTACCGTTCAAATAGATGTGCGGTTAATCGGTACAGCTTCGGGAGATATTCTTGCCACTGCCAAAGCAGTAGGAGAAGCAGATCAAAGCGCTTCTAATATTTCCGTTAGGGGTATTGGCGGCAATTCTGGCAGCAGCAATGAAGACTCACTTTTGAGCGAGGCAGTTGACAAAGCCGTATCCCAAATGGTGACTAAACTGGCAGAAGTATCTAACAAATTAGGTTAGAATCAAGCATCATATCAAATATGCTGATACCAAATCCGGCTTAAATATCCCATCGATCTCGCTTGTCTGTTTGAGGCTACGTCGTGTCGCGTAAACTCCGGCAGACTTTATTTGTAGAGTTTGAGGTCAAAAGGTTTCAACCGCCGCCTTCATAAAGGGACTAATAAACCCGGATTTGGTATTAATTATTTTCCGGGCGATTGTGCTAACAGATTTGATATAAGCGAAGGATTTTAAAATCGAATTCAATTAACTAGAAAGCCAACGCTTCAGCCTTGTTTTGCTGGTTCTTCCTGCACCTACCAATCGACTCAACCCAGGTACACGGTCAAACCACTTAGGAGTGATGTCACTACGGGAACTCCTTTGCCACCCCAGGTTTGGAGAAGCAATCAAGGTGACAACATCGGGATTTTGAGATCGGAAAGTAGAATAAGCTCCGTCGAGGTGCATCGGGCCGCCGTCGGGATGTCCCGGAGGTCGCTGTTGCAGTTCTTCCAGAAACCGCAGGAGGCGATCGAAAATCCTGCCATTGACAGCGTAAAAATGAGCGGTCATCAGCCCCTCAGAAAAGGGTACGAGGGCGACAGGAGACTTTTGTTCAACCTCTTCGACGTGTCCGAAGTAGACGAAATCCCAATCTTGCTGACAGAGTTGTTCGAGGATAACAGCTTGGTCTGTTGTGAACTTTGCTGAAATTTCTAGGTCGTCTTCTACAATCAAAATATTGCTCAACCCCTTGTCTTTTGCCTGCTTGAGGATAGCTAAATGACTGTAAAAGCATCCCCTCGCCCCAATGCTGGGGAAACCTCCAACTTCGTCGGGGCGGATTGCGGGAAATATCTCAACCTTATGGGGCGTGAGGGGCATTCCTGCTTTCTCTAATTCCTTGACTATGAGTTGCCGTCGGTCTTTCCTTTCAGGGAGATTTACCGCATAAACTCCCTGGAAATAGTCTGTAATTTTCGTCATAGTTTGATCGGGAATCAAGAAGTTGATGAATCTTCGGCTTGAGCGGCCTCAAATTTTATTTGAACTCTGTGTATGCCTTAAACTATTATATTTTTAGCAAGCTGCATCTTCCATTTTCCTAAAGTTACTCAAATTACCTCGGTCGGAGCTAGCATTAACAGTTTAATTAGCATTGGGAGTTGAGTCAGAATTAACGCATTTTCCCTGTTGATTAAGGTTGGGGGCTGGGTTGGAGAGTACCTTATCAACAGCAGCTTGTTCTTGAATCCATCCAATTTCTCCCGGTTGCAGGTTGGCGCTTTCTACTTCAACTGTTGGCTTAACTGGCGGGGAAGGCGAGGGAGTGGGAGTTGCCACAGCGGGAGATGGATTCAGTGTCGGTTTTGAAACTGTAGAAAAATCTTTATTTGACTCGGGTTTGGGAGAGTTCGATCGCACTATTTCAGGAATCGAACAAACTTTCAATTCCAGCCAATTGCCTTGAGGCGTAAGCTGTTTGTTTGTCACCTGCAAAACGCTGCCGGCTGGGACTGTTCCTTTGACAGTCAACTCACCGATTGCGCCTCGCAAATCCAAGCGATCGCCCTCTTTTCCCAATTCCCCAGCCGCAGAACTTTTAATCTCTATAAACGAGCCGATTTCTAAAGATTTGACCGGAGAAGCTACAGATTCAACTGTTTTCTCCGGCGTCTTTCCAGCTTTAATTAAACCGCGTTTCCCGAAAATCGACTCCCCGGCAGTATCGATCGCGCGACCCACCGGAGGGATGAAAAAATAAGCAAATACACCCCCCAAGCCTAATAAAAATAAAATTTTCAGCAGCAGCGAAAATAAACTTTTGCTTTTTTCCGGCGGTAACAACAGCGTTTTTACTTCAGAATTCCCATTGCCAAGGCTTGTGGGCCCATTCAAATCCGTTGGCAAATCCTCGCTATCGGAAATTAGTTCGATCGGCGTATCTAAAGGTGCGACAGACAGTTCTGTAAAAGTATTACCGTCTTCCCTCAAATGCGCTTGACAGTGAATTAAAGCAACAGTGACGTTATCGTGACCGTTTCTAGTATTAGCAATCTCAATCAGTCGATCGCGCGCCTTAGCCAAACTAATGCTACCGTCGAGAATTGGCAAAATCTCCGCTTCCCAACATTCCTCAACCCGGTCTTTATCACTCAAACCGTCGGAACACAGCAGCAAAACGCAGTCTTCATCCACTGGAAAACGCTGCACAGTCGGGTGCAAAGTGTTGGACGAAGTAATGCCCAAAGCTTGAATCAGAGCTCCGGCGGCGACTTGTTCCAAAGCATCCCGGTAGAGAGAGTAGCCCAAACGCACCTCGCGGCAAGCCACATTATCATCGAGAGTAAGTTGATAGCAGCCAGTGCGGGTAATCCAGTAAGCCCGACTGTCTCCGACGTGGGCGACGTAAAGCTCGTGAATGTGGGCTAAACCCATAACTAGCGTAGTTCCCATCCGCTGGCGGCCTTGGCGGTGTTCGCTGTCGTTGCGACTGGCTATCTTGTCGTTAGCAGCACAAGCTGCCCGTTCCAGCTTGGAAGTCAGGCTCAACGGGTCCCAATTAGCTTGATGTAGGGGCATTTGCTGCAACTTTTCGCGCAGCACACCAATTGCTTCTTCCGAAGCGACTTCGCCCCCGTCTTGTCCACCGATACCGTCGCAGACGATCGCGCAAGCTTCCGCACCCGGGCTTCCTGCCAACAGCGTACCGCTGGGCGGATAGCAAGCATCTTCGTTGTGAGCGCGGGATCTGCCTACATCCGTGCCCGTGGCAATTTCAACGTGACGATCGTAAAATCGACCGCACTTTGCCAAAGCTTTATCCAACTGGCTCATCAGTTGTTCGCCGTGGCGCACTTGACCGGCAACCATTTGCTGGCAAAGTTGCCTCAAAAAATTGGCAATAGTTGGGTGAGCATCTTCGAGCCACTGCTGCCACAATTTGCCCAACTGGGACAAATGAGGCTGTTTGCGATCGGGCTGCAATTCCAGAAACCGCACCAATTGCCCTTCCACCCGTAGCAGTTCGGGAGTCAGCAGCGTCGAAGCCACGCCCTGAGCGATACAAGGCTGCCACAACTGGGCTATTTGCCACAGCCAATTGAGTTGGCGCATCGCTGCGGCTCCTTTCCAGGAATCCGCCAATTCCGGCATTAAAGATTCCGTCACCTTCAAAATAGGCACGTTTTCCAGTAGCCAGATATCTCCCGATAGCTTGCTCATCTTGGACGATACCAGGCCGTATACTTGAGGTACGTGCAACTGATAGGCAAACAGTCTCAGATAAGGAGTGACAACACTCGGAATCTCATCGGGCAGTTCCGGCAAGTGTTCGGGTTGAGTATCGACAAGAAGTCGATCGCGCTTGACCAAGTAGCGACCAGCGATCAGATCGCCTGGCTTACACCCTTTGATCCCTTCACCTAAAGCCCATAAGTAGTGTTTTGCCACAGAGTTTTGCATAAGGGTTCCTGACGCCTTTGGGCAAGCGTGCTGATCTGAACTATTTTAGCGATTGAACCTCGACGGGTTGATACGTGGCGATTATTTGACACCCCCGCTTTCTCAACAGACGGAGATTCTTAAGACTTCGCAGTCCTAATATCCTGATTTTTCAGGTTCCCTGGCTCACCACGTTTGCACTGTTGTGTGCGTAGCGATATCTCCTTACAATGTTTTAGGCGTGACTTTCCCCCAGTCCAGGGGTAGGTTTTAATGTCTTGTACTGACACGAACAGTTTACCATTTTGTTGACTGCCGGATGAATCTTACTATGAGCTTTCAGGGTTAGACGATCGCGCGACACCCCAGTCATCGGCTGGAAATCACGCTGTTTTCAGCATATTCATGATAGCGGCAATTTCCGAAGAAATCGCAGCACTCAAGGGAATTGAGATTTTAGACTAACTCTAATGGTATGATGCAGCTAGGTAGAAATCACCTGAGCCGACAGATATAAATAAATATCAATTGTCGGTTTTCTCGCGAAGGGTCATCTGTGCCTCGCGCCCTAGTTTCGCAACAGAAGTTAAATTTAACCCTACCCAAAGACGGATACAAGCCCGCAGATTCATCTGTCGAGTCAATCTCAAATCTAAAATCTAAAATCCACTGACGGATGCCAGCCCCCGACAGGAATTGTGGACAGCAAAAAAATTAGATATTAGTTCCAGCCCCCAAATTCATCTGTGGAGTAAATCTCAAATCTAAAATCTCAAATCTCAAATCGACTGATGGACGCAAGCCCCCGACAGGAGTCGTGGAAAGCCAAAAAAATTAGATATTAGTTCCAGCCCCCAGATTCATCTGTGGAATCAATCTAAAATCTAAAATCTCAAATCTCAAATCGACTGATGGACGCAAGCCCCCGACAGGAGTCGTGGAAAGCCAAAAAAATTA
>NZ_JAUBOQ010000014.1:121580-137560 GCF_036700325.1 Microcoleus sp. Z1_B2 | reverse complement strand
TGCAAGTGCTCGTCAACCGCGCATCAATCTTCCTTAGTTACTCACGATTGCAGACTTCCACTTCCTTGTCAACACAGAAAGTGTAAAGTTTTATATCCCAAAAGTTGCCCCTAGAATCAACATCCTAACAGCATCAAAGCGGGCGTAAATGCTCCAAAATCTTGCCGTCTAAATACACAGCATTAATTACCCTTTCCGACGTATCACACCATTTAGCAACAACCGCACTCGGTACACCCTTGCCAACCTGTTCGCTAATAAAAGTATCCCGGCAAGAGTAGGGGGTAGTTGTCTTAGAACCCTGTTCATGTTGCCTGGTTTTTTCAGTAATCGGGTCAACCAATTTATGCCATACCTGTTTACTGAAATTGTTGTAATTAATCGCCCCGCCCTTAATAGGTGATGGAAATACCAACCTATCCTTGTCAGTCAGATTTTGTGGCTTGATACCTTTCAACAACCGAACCAGTTCTTGATTGCAAGGAAATTTACGTCGCTTATTGTTTTTACTGCCGTCAACCCTTGTCTCCTTACCGCTTGGGTGCTGTATACTCCCATTGAACACAATGTGAGAAAAGTCAGTAGCAATGTCAGACCACCTCAACCCAACAGCTTCAGATGGACGGCATCCAGTCAGCAGCCAGAACTGCACCATCGGGTAGTAAAAACAAAACTTTTGCCCCGTTTCTCCCCTCCCATTCCAAGTCCCTCTGTGATTCTTAAAAGCCTCCAATACCAGCTCTTTTTCTTCTGCCGTAAATGCGTTCGGTTCCGGGTCGCTTTCCCAGTTATGTTTAGGCAATTCTGCTGCTAGCCCCTCGAACGGGGATACAGTCAAGCTCTTGACAATCTTGAACTTAATTCCCTATTTAACCGCTGCATTTAGGTGAGTCAAAATCCTTTTGGTCATGCTGTTGGTCGTATCCTCCAATAGCCAAGCGCGTACCTGCAAAGCGCAGTCCTCTGATAGAGGCTGGTAGGGGCAACGGTCAACATAGCTTTGAATGCCTGTTACCAAGTAGTTAAAAGTTGTGGCCTTGAGTGCTGGTTTCTTGAATTCCAAGTATTTAGCAAACAGCTTAGTCAGTGTCAGTTCAGGCTTAGGCTTGACCGTCTCAATAACAGTCAGGTGAGTCTGTGACTTGTACTTTTTGAGTGTGGGGTCAAACCGCTCAAACTTGATATCAGATTCAATCAACTGTGCCTTAGCTTCTGCTAGTTCCCAGTTTTCAGGGGTATCTGCCAGATTTAGGTAAAAGTGTTTGCGTTCGCCGCCATAAAGATGTCTGGGTAGTTGCAACCTTAGTCTGCCACTGCGAGTCTGGATAACAACCGATCCTTTTTTTGCCCGATCGGGAGAGTCAACCATAATTTTGTCTCCAACTTCAATGCAACCAAGATACTACTTTTGGAGACAAATTGGAGACAAAATTAGAGACAAAGTATTTGTTAAACACACAACGCCTTACTACATAAGGGGCTTAGCGCTTACCCCCTAGCGCCTTCCAAGCTAACTATGCGGGTTCGATTCCCGCTGCCCGCTTGCGTCCATAAGAACCTCAAACCAACGATAAATCAACGGTTTGAGGTTTTTTATTGCTCAGAATACGGCTAAGTCAGGGGTCTAATTGACTAGAAATTGACTACGATTTGACTACAATCTGCCTCGTTTGAATACAAATTGAATACAATCCATACCTAGACCAGGTTTGAGCCGTACTCTTCCGCCAGAAGCCCCAGAATAGCGTCGATATCAGCCAAGTCCGCCCTCGACTTTTTGCGCTGCGCTTTCAACTGATTGAGCAAGTCGGCCTGCTTTGGAAATAGGGATGAGCGTGCACAAAGAGGTAAGAAAATTGCAAAATGGGCGTTAGAGTTGCTGGAGAGTTCCTGGTTTGTAGTAAAAGTAGTAACTGAGATATTGCACTATTTTTATGAACAGGCAAGATGCCTGTTCCACAAAGAGTGAATTTTCTTGTGGGGAGTAGGGGTTGGGCCGGAGAACCCGCCCCTGAAAGGCTTATTGAAAATGGTGCAATATAGAAGTTACTACCAATTTTTTTACCACCTAAAATTTCAATCCTCAAAAATATCTAACTGTTGGCCATCAGACTCTTTTTTACCATCTTTTTTAACACCTTTCCGCAGCCCGATCGCAATTTTGCTATGTTTCTCAATCTGCTTCATCACCTGTCTCGCCCTGTCAATCACCGACGGCGGTAAACCAGCTAATCGGCCCGCTTCAATTCCGTAAGATTTGTCAGCACCTCCCGGCTGGACTTGGTGCAAAAACACGATTTGATCCGGCAATTCTTTCACTGTCACTTGATAATTTGCGACATTATCTAAAATAGAAGCTAACTCATTTAACTCGTGATAGTGAGTCGCAAAAATTGTCCGCGCCCGAATCTCAGTTGCTAAATATTCTGCCACAGACCAAGCAATCGAAAGTCCGTCAAAGGTTGCCGTTCCTCTGCCAATTTCATCTAACAAAACCAATGATTGCGGCGTCGCGTGATTGAGAATATTTGCAGTTTCGTTCATTTCCACCATAAAGGTAGACTGACCGGTTGCCAAATCATCGACGGCGCCGACGCGGGTAAAAATCCGATCGCAAATTCCCAAACTCGCAGCTTTCGCCGGCACAAAACTGCCCATCTGCGCCATTAACTGGATCAAACCCACCTGCCGCAAGTAGCAGCTTTTCCCGCTAGCATTCGGCCCGGTTAAAATAATTAAATCTGGGCGCTTTAGCGATTCTTCCCGACCCAAAAAAGCCGAATTAGGTACAAAAAATCCCGGCGGCAAAGACTTTTCCACCACAGGATGACAACCTTCAATAATTTTAATTTCCCGACTTTCTGTCATAGTCGGGCGGCAGTAATTCTGGTAAACTGCTACTTCTGCCAAACCGCACAAAACATCGGCCGCCGCCACGGCGCGGGAAACGTTGCGAATAATTTCGGCGTGTTCTCCTACCTCCGATCGCACTTTAGCAAAAATATCGTATTCCAATTGATTTAAATCTTCCCGCGCCGTCAGAATTCGCACTTCCCTTTCTTTTAATTCTTCAGTGCTATAGCGTTCTTCATTGGTGAGAGTTTGCTTGCGGGTGTAGTCCTTCGGTACTTGGTCTACTTTCGATTTGGTAATGCTGATGTAATAGCCGAAAGCTTTATTGTAGCCAACTTTTAAATTAGAAATTCCGGTGCGTTTTCTCTCAGTTGCTTCTAAATTGGCAATCCATTCTTGGTCGGCTGATGCAGTGTGGCGCATTTCATCTAGCATGGGATTGATTCCCGATCTAATCAAACCTCCTTCTTTTAAATGAATCGGCGGTTCATCAACTAAATGAGCGTGAATTTTACTTGCTAATTCTTCTAAAAGTGGCGGTACATTTTGCAGCGCTTTCAAATAGGGCGATCGCCCTTGGGCTGCGATCGAGGCTAATTGCGGCAGTTTCGAGAGAGAATCAGCTAAAGCGACCAAATCCCGCGCGCTAGCTGTTCCAGAACCCGCGCGGCCTGTCAGTCTTTCGATGTCGTAAATTTGGCGCAGCAACTGCTGCAAATCTTGGCGCAGGGCGTTATTTTCTACTAATTCTTGAATCGTGTCATGTCGGGCGCTAATGCCTTTAATGTTGAGCAAAGGTTGCAGCACCCAGCGGCGCAAAGCGCGGCCTCCCATTGCGGTGCTGGTTTTGTCTATAGCCCACAGCAGCGAACCATGAAAAACCCCATCTCTCACTGTTTGAGTAATTTCGAGATTGCGGCGGGTTTGGTAGTCGAGTATGAGAAAATCGGTGAGAGTGTAAGTGTGCAATCTTTGCAAAGAAACTGCTTTTTCTTTTTGAGTTTCTTCGAGATATTGCAACAAGCCGCCGGCGGCGCGCACTGCGAGGGAAAGGTGTCCGCATCCCATGCCTTCGAGCGATCGCACTTTGAACTTTTGTAGGATTCTCTGTTTTGCTTCGGACAAAGTAAACGGAATTTGCGATCGCAAAGAATAGCAAAACGAATTCGGCAAACAATCGGGCAAATGCTCGGATTTCTCTCCGGGCCTCAACATAGTCACCAAATCCGGCGCATTAGTCGGCACCAAGACTTCCGAAGGCTGCAAGCGCAGCAATTCGAGGGTTAATTGTTCTAAAGTGTCGGCTTGGGTAGTGACGAATTCTCCCGTAGAAATATCAGTATAAGCCAATCCCCAATGTTCCCCCGCTATCACAATTGCGGCTAAAAAATTATTTTGTCTGGGTTTGAGCATTCCGTCATCAGTCAAAGTTCCGGGAGTGAGAATGCGGGTAATTTCTCGCTTGACTTGACGACCTTCTTTAGCAGCAATCGAGGCATCTTCTACTTGGTCGCAAACTACTACAGCATAGCCTTTTTCTACTAACATTGAGGTGTAGCGGTCGAGGGCGTGGTGCGGCACTCCTGTCATCGGCACTCTGCCAATTTCCTTGCCGCTTTCTTTACTCGTACAAACAAGTTCTAATTCCCGCGAAATTGTAACTGCATCTTGGAAAAAACACTCAAAAAAATCTCCGACTCGAAACAATAAAAGTGCGTGGGGATACTGTTCTTTCACTTCCACATACCGCTGCATCATCGGCGTCAGCTTGGTGAATTCTAGTAAGCGGTGGTCGGCATTGCGGATGTTGGGTTGATGGGGGTCTGTTGGGGTAGATGCAGTGTAAGGCATAAAAGGCGATCGATAAATTTTAATCTTTAACAACTTTAGCGCAAGCTCGGCTTTTAGCTATAACTAATATACAATATTTGACGATTATTCCTCCTTAAGCAGGGTGCGTGATTGTCAATATTGGTGAAGAGTGTTGAGCTATACAAAAGTCACGCACCCTACTTAATAATCGATAAACTTGCTTTTAGTTGAGAATTTTTATGTCGCTACTTATCTAATGTGAGTCCAAGCAGCCGCTACAGTGAGACTTAGGGCGGATATTTTATCTATTGTGAGAGGATAGGGATCGGCGAGTCACAAAAACAACCTCATCCATCTCGTTATTAACTGTTATAGCAGATGTTGAAAGCCTTTCAAGTTCGCTCAGGGTAAAAAGAAAGAAGAAGCAATCTTCCGCAATGATTTCAGCAATTAGGAACGTCTTAACCGTCGAGCGTGCTTGCTATAAAGGTTGGGCGTTAACACAATAAAGTCAAAATTTCCGCATTTTTGGGGCATAAACTTTACATTTTTGTTATTTAAAACAGCCGAAAGATAGATTTTTAAATTATACCTCGGATAGAGAGATAAAATATTTTATATGCTTACAATTAAAAACATCGAAGCGAGTAATTTATCGGCTTAGTAAAGGTAAGATTTAGAATCAAAAATCTGCTAGCTAGTAGTTAAATAGAGGAAAAAAAATAATGAAAGCTCTTTGCTGGCACGGAGCAAATGATGTGCGAGTTGATAATGTACCAGACCCAACAATTATCAATCCGCGCGATGCGATAGTTAAAATCACGTCTACAGCAATCTGCGGCTCGGATTTGCACCTCTACAATGGCTTCATCCCGACAATGCAATCGGGCGATATCATGGGGCACGAATTCATGGGGGAAGTAGTCGAACTCGGCAGCCAAGTCAAGAACTTAAAAAAGGGCGATCGCGTCGTCATTCCTTTTACTATTTCTTGCGGCAGTTGCTTCTTTTGCAACCGCGATTTGTGGTCGCTGTGCGACAACTCCAACCCCAATGCAGGGCTGGCTGAAAAAATGTTCGGTCATTCGCCGGCGGGACTGTTTGGCTACTCGCATTTAACGGGCGGCTATGCAGGAGGTCAAGCAGAATACGCGCGGGTTCCGTTTGCAGATGTCGGCCCTTTAAAAATTCCCGACGGACTTTCGGACGAACAAGTATTGTTCCTCACGGATATCTTTCCGACGGGTTACATGGCGGCAGAAAACTGCGACATTCAGCCGGGGGATACGGTAGCAGTTTGGGGATGCGGGCCGGTCGGACAATTTGCGATCAGAAGCGCGTTTATGCTGGGGGCCGATCGAGTAATTGCGATCGACCGCGTACCGGAACGCTTGCAAATGGCGGCCGCGGCCAAAGCTGAAATCATCAATTATGAAGAAATGGACGCCGGGGAAGCCGTCACCGAAATGACGGGGGGACGCGGGCCCGACTCTTGCATCGACGCGGTGGGAATGGAAGCCCACGGCACCGGTCTCGACGCTTTGTACGACAAAGCAAAGCAAGCCGTGCGGTTGGAGAGCGATCGACCTACGGCCCTGCGACAAGTGATCCTCGCCTGTCGCAAGGGCGGTACAGTGTCAATTCCGGGCGTTTACGGCGGCTTCGTTGACAAAGTGCCATTAGGTGCAGCTTTCAACAAAGGCTTGACCCTGAAAATGGGACAGACGCACGTTCACCGCTATTTGCGGCCTTTGCTCGATCGCGTTCAAAAAGGCGAAATTGACCCGTCATTCGTAATTACGCACCGAATGAAATTGGATGAAGCGCCCCACGCTTACGAGATTTTCAAACAGAAAAAAGACAACTGCATCAAAGTTGTCCTCAAACCCTAACTCGCATTTACCCTTCAAGGAGAAACTATGCTTTTACAAGAAAAAGAATCAGGCGACTTGATTGAAATCCTCGATGTAGATGCTTTAATCAGCCCTACAAAACAAGAAGTGTCGGGAAAAAATCAAGCTGGTCAAGAAGAGCAAGAGAAAGCAACTTTTCCAAAAAGTAATTTAGTCTTTCCTTCCGGTGAAAATCTGCCGCGCTGCTGGACTGAGGAAAATTATCAAACTCATTGATATCAAGGGAAACCCCAAACCTAATATCCAGAACCCCGACTTCTTTAAGAAGTCGGGGTTCTAACAGTTTGAGGTAAAAAGGGAGATTAATTGTTAACGATCCACTCGACTTGATGGGCTTCTGTGATGTCTGGAATATCCAGCCGCGCAGCTAATTTGCGAATGACTGCTTGCGGTACTGTTGCTGTGCGCGATCGATTCCGCTGCAATATTTCTTCTAGAGGTACTTCTAGATAAACAATCCGAATGCGCGCTTGATAATCGGCAAAAAAATTAATTAATTGCTGGCGCATTTGTTTAGTTGTATTCGTGGCGTTCCACACAAAAGAACGCCCCTCATTTATGTATTCGCGCGCTCTTTGTTTGGCGGCTGTGACCACATTTCCAGGGGTTTCGTCGGGAGGGACATTCATCTCTTTTCGCAGTGCATCCAGCGAGATTACTGGCAAATCTGGGAGATTTTTACGAATCCAATAATCTTTACCGCTTCCTGGCAATCCCGACATCAAAATTACTTCGCATTTAGTGTCGTCAAATGCTTCGTAATCCGGGTGGCCGTTCTCTTTGCGGAAATAGATAAATCGGCTGTGTGCTGAGGGGAATTGTCGGGGAGAATCCAAACAATTATTTTCTTGACAAAACTCCCGAAATAGTTCTATTTTATCGAGCAATTCTTGTCTGTCGCTACACTGTCGGCCGCGCACGTCTGCTTCGGCTAAAAGTGCGAGGAAATCGCAGCGGACAACTTGACTAACTTTAATTACCGACTGCTGCGGGTTGGGTTTGTCGATTAGCCAGATGGGTAAACTGCCGAATTGGACGATCGCCACCACGGTTTCCCGAATCTCAAACTGCACAGGCGGCTCGAATTGAGATAAAATTTGTCTAACCATTCTCGCACCTTGGCGGGCGTGACCTTTTGAGCTAATTCTGCCATCGGCTTCGATTTTTGTAAAGGTTGGTTTGGCGACATCGTGCAGCAAAGCGGCCGCAAAAAGTATCGATCGTTCTTGCACGGGTAATTGACGCCAATTTGGGGAAGATATTAATGCTTCGCAGACCATTCTGGTATGAATTAAAACGTCTCCTTCGGCGTGATAAATCGGGTCTTGCTGACATCCTTTTAAGTTTTGAATCCAATCGAAATGATTTTGAATGCTGTCCCAGTCCAGAAACCAATCGGGCGGTTGGGGACAAAAGGGAAAAGTCCAAGTGACCGAGGGCGATAACAGTCCATTCATAAATTCACCTGCGGGTTAACTAAAATTAAATAAATTCACATCGGGACGCAGAATATTCGGTATAATTGGGCGATTTAGCCAATGTCCTTCTGCATTTTTTATAGCAGTCAAAAAGCTGGCACGCACGTATTTGTAACGCGCCTTGACTATGCCATCTTCTTCAACTTTAATGTACAGCCCCTCCATGCGATCGCTCTTGTCAGTCTCTTTAAAACATCGTTCTTCATCTAATCCCAATTCCCGACAGGACAAACGCAACCGATCCAAATGTCCCGGTTGAATAAAATTAGATTTTTCCACAAACTGCATCATTTGCTTGGGAGATTTTACAACTCCAGAAAACAGCACGGGAACGGAGGCTAACGGCAGTCCGCTTAACAACTTGCGGCGGGATTCTGTACTCAGAAATTGACTGGTTTCTAAGTCCAGCACATCGTATTCCATAAAATAGTGCGGCAAAAAATCATAAAAAACAGTGTGTTTCGCATACAGCCATTCGCCGTAAAGAATGTAGCGATTTCCCAGCACTTCTCCCAGGGTTCCGCTGAGACTGAAAGCCCACTGCTTGAATAAGTTAAAATGTTTTTCCCTCGGCCCGCCGGTGAGATAGTGGCCGCGACTTTGCAGCAGCATTTGTCCGTCTGGTGCGAAGCTGATGCCTGTATTTGCGCCGTCTACCTTTTCTTCTATAATTAGAGGGCGATCGAGCAAAGCGCTAAATGGCACGCTGTCGAGGTCTTCATCACCCGGTTGGAAACGCGAACCTTCGATGTGATAAGTTCTAGGATATTTAACAATTTTGAGCATCAGCCAATCCATTTTAGATTTGAGAGGCGACCCATCCATTTTAGATTTGAGATTTGAGACTTGAGAGGCGACCGAATCTATTTAACCATTATAATGGAATAATCACAAAGGAGCGTGTAAGTTGAAAAGTCAAAGTTTCCAGAGCATATCATCAGCATTCGCTGGGATTCTATTAGTAGGCGCGCTACTCCTGGGATTAAACTCTTTTGTCGTCATCAATCCAGGTGAAGCAGGGGTGGTTAGCGTTTTAGGAAAAGCCACAGATGGAGCATTGTTAGAGGGGTTTCACCTCAGACCCCCGCTGATCTCCAAGGTAGATGTGTACGATGTAACAGTGCAAAAATTTGAAGTTCCCGCCCAGAGTGCTACTAAAGACCTTCAGGATTTAAATGCTAGTTTTGCAATAAACTTTCGCCTCGATCCTGCGAGAATAGTTGATGTCCGAAGGACTCAAGGAACCTTGGAGAATATAGTCTCAAAAATAATTGCTCCTCAGACGCAAGAAGCCTTTAAAACAGCGGCTGCACTGAGAACCGCCGAACAATCGATTACTCAAAGAAGTGAACTGAAGCGAGACTTTGATACTGCGCTGAAGGAAAGGCTATCCAAGTATGATGTAATCGTACTCGATACGAGCGTTGTTAATATTCGATTCTCCACAGATTTTGCGAAAGCGGTTGAGGAGAAACAGGTTGCTGAACAGCGGGCGCAAAGGGCTGTTTATGTGGCTCAAGAAGCAGAACAACAGGCTCAAGCTGATATTAACCGCGCTCAAGGTAGGGCTGAAGCTCAAAGACTTTTGGCTGAAACTTTGAAGGCTCAGGGCGGCGATTTAGTGCTGCAAAAAGAGGCGATCGAAGCTTGGAGAAGCGGCGGCGCTCAGATGCCAAAAGTGCTGGTTATGGGCGCAGGTTCGAGTCGGGTTCCTTTCATTTTTAATATGAACGATATTCAGGAAGAACCCGATCGCCCGCCAGTGACCAACAATTAAAATATGGCTGAGGGTAACAAGCCCCGTGTCTCCGAAAATATTGGCTTTGCTAACCACAAATCTCGGAATAAACCGGGTTTCCTCAGAAAGCGCACATAAGTTCTATGAGAGTTGCCGGAATATGCTACACTTCTGAAAGCCACAATATAACGACAGTTTGAATCTGTCGTTATAAAAGCGAAGTCCGCAATTAACACGCAGGCAACACACTCATTTTAGGAACCAGGAGAAATCATGACCCGCGCTATTATGGAAACCGACAAAGGCACAATCAATTTGGAATTGTTTGATGCGGATGCGCCTAACACAGTGAAGAATTTTGTTGACTTGGCGGAAAAAGGTTTTTACGATGGATTGTCCTTTCACCGAGTCATTCCTAACTTTATGATTCAAGGTGGCTGTCCAAAAGGCAATGGAACTGGTGGCCCCGGCTACAAAATCAAGTGCGAAATCAACTCGAACAAACATGAGGCAGGAACTTTATCGATGGCTCACGCAGGCCGGGATACGGGTGGTAGCCAATTCTTTATTTGCCATTCTCCCCAGTCTCATTTAGATGGAGTTCACACAACTTTTGGCAAAACTGAGGATATGTCTGTCGTCAATGCTATCCGCCAAGGTGACAAGATTATTTCGCTCAAAATTGAGCATTAATTTCCTCTAATTAGTTTTGTTTGTAGTAAGGACTAAAGTCCTTATTGCAAACAAAACGTGTGAAAGTTAAGAGTTTTAAAATCTACAACTTATGACCAATAATTTTTTGATGGTACAAGCCCCGGATTTATCCGTGGAATCAATCCAAAATCCCAAATCATTGCATCCTCAAGCCCCCGGATTTATCCGTGGTGTCAATCTAAAATCTAAAATCTAAAATCTAAAATCTAAAATCGAATGACTGTTATCAATGATAATACTGTGGTGACTGAGTTAACTGAACTATATTTAAAATACGAAAAAGCTCTTTGTACGAACGATATTGAAACTCTCGATAATTTGTTCTGGGATGCGCCGGAAGTCGTGCGGTTTGGGGTGACTGAGAACCTGTACGGGAGTGATGAGGTGAGGGCTTTTCGCAAAGGACGATCGCCTGTAAATGTCGATCGAGAAATGTTCAACCTCAAAGTCGTGACATTCGATGCAGACACGGCGGCTGTGACGCTGGAATTTCGCCGTGTAATGGATGGAGTGGTGCGGCTGGGGCGGCAGAGTCAGATGTGGCGCAAGTTTCCTCAAGGGTGGAAGATTGTTTCCGCTCACGTTTCTTTTTTGCCGCTGTAAATGTTAAGTCATTTCCCTTGAATTGCCCGTAATGAAATTCTGTCGATCGGGCTGGGCGGGTTTATAGATATTATGGATGTGAATTACAGATTGTTTGTGAAACCCGCCCCTACAAGTATTGTGGTTAATTTACCTGACAGGATATTAAAGCTAAGAAAACAATATATTCAAATGTAAAATTACTATTTTAATTTGATTATTGTTGAGCCATGTAATTCGGCATAGATTCTTTTTTTCCTTTACTATTAGTACCTCTTCTTTTTGGTCACTCCCATTCGCTAATACAGTTCATATTTGAGCAAAGTACACGGAATCGAGCCATTATAAACAGGAATCCGCCGGGATGTCCTGAGTCCCACCTTTTTACCCAACTCCTTATTCCCAGTCAAAATAAAAGCATTCCAACCTTTAAAACGATGCTTGAAAATATCCCCCAACATCTTGTACAAATCTCCTAATTCGCTAGCATCTCCCAGGCGCTCTCCGTAGGGAGGATTGCAAATCAAAACGCCTCTGTCTGCGGGTGCTTCCAACTGAGATAACTCGGTTTGAGCAAACTGAATCTTACCGGAAATACCAGCTTGCTGCGCGTTCGTGCGAGCTTGAGTTAACATATCAGAATCGCGATCGCACCCTGCAATCACCTCTTTAAGTTCCGGTAACTCACTATTTTCCGCTTCCGCCCACAATTCATCCCACAAAGGTTCGTCAAAATCCCGCCAACTCATAAATCCAAACTTTTCTCGAAACAATCCCGGTGCAATATTCAATCCCTTTAAAGTCGCTTCCAAAGGCAAAGTTCCCGAACCGCACATCGGGTCTAAAAACGGCAAATCAGGCGTCCATTCTGCCATCTCCAACAAAGCCGCAGCTAGGGTTTCTTTGAGGGGAGCAAGCCCCATCGCCGGTCGATATCCCCGGCGGTGCAAACTGCCGCCAGAACTGTCTAAACTTAAAATAGCTCTATCTTGATGAATGTGAATGTTAATTTGCAAATCGGGATGCTCTACATCGACATTAGAACGCTTGTTAAATTGAAGGCGCTGTTGGTCGGCGATCGCATTTTTGACCTGCAAAGCTGTAAAGTGAGTGTGGTTCAACTTTTCGTTGCCGCCGGTGCAGTTTACTGCTAAAGTATTTTCGGGGTATAAGTATTCGTCCCAAGGGATTTTCTGCACTTCGCGGTAGAGCATATCCGAGTTGTAACACCGGAATTCGGCGATCGGCATTAGCACTCGAAAAATTGTTCTCGACCAAAGATTGACGCGGTACAATAAAGCCCGATCGCCCGCAAAGTAAACCCCTGTAAAATCTGGCTTGACATCCTGGGCCCCTAAACGTTCTAATTCTTGGGCGGCAATTGTTTCTAAACCGCGCGCAACTGTAGCAAAATATTGATTCATTGATAATTGGTAATTGGGAATTGGGAATTGTTACTAACAACAGACTCCAGACTGATGACTATAATAGCTGGTTTTAATCCTAACTATCAAAATAAATACTCTACCTTTACGATAAATCACTCGCATTAATCTGGGTGGGGGCGGGTTTGAGAGATTGTTCTTTGTTGGCTGTGATTGTTTGTGAAACCCGCCCCTACAGATTGTTAAAAATGTGTGAGTCACAAACTGTCGGTGGGGGCGGGTTTGAGAGATTGTTCTTTGTTGGCTGTGATTGTTTGTGAAACCCGCCCCTACAGATTGTTAGAAATGTGCGAGTCACAAACTGTCAGTAATACTGGTGAAATTAAAAGCTTTCACGCGCACTCCGGGTACGACACTACCGCCGTAACGCTTCACCGTACTAACTGCATCCACATCGCGCAACATATCAGGTAAAACTTGATTGAAACGCAGGTTTTTAATCGGGTAAGCAATTTTGCCATCCTCAATCAAAAAAGTACCGTCGCGAGTCATTCCCGTTACTTCCAATGTTTTCGGATTAACGTAGCGCACGTACCAAGCTCGACTGACGAAAATTCCTCGCTCGGTTTGAGCAATTAAATCGGCTAAACTTTGGTCGGAACCTGTCATCACGATCGGGTAATAAGCACCTTTTGCCTCTTTGCCTTTTTGTTCGGCCCAGTAGCGGGAATAAGACAAACTTTGAGGGACGCCATCTTTGATGATTTCCAAATAGTTATTGCTCAATCCGTCGCCGAAAAAAGTATTCGATCGCAACAAAGGATGAGCCGGATCGCGCTGCACTTGCACTAACGGGCTAAAAAGTTGTTCCCCCGCGCGGTTTCCCGCTGGTTTTCCCTCTGCATCGGCGATCGACATAAACGATCGCCCCTCATCCGCCGCCCTCGCATCCAGCCCCCAAATTACCCACGGTAGCAAGCCCGCAAAAGCAGCGCCGTCAAAGATTACCGGATAAACGCCGGGGGTGATGGGGCGCGGGTTGCGGGAGGATTTCGCCCGATCGAGCACTTGTTCTGCTAATTGGGCGATCGGCAATTCGTTGATACTCCAAGCAGTGCTCTTCGCCCAACTAGAACCGTCTTCAACGCGAGCAGTAAAGCTGAAATCCGCATCTGTAGACTGGTTGCAGGCGCGGAGTCCGGTTGACGAGGCGATCGCGTACAGCGACGCCTCAGTGCTCAAAGTGCCCGAACCATGAGCGCCCCCCTGGGAGGATCTGGCGCACGCTTGCTGCACCATTTCGGCCCGCGCTAGAGGCGATACAGTTGCCGTTGCTGCGTCGAATGCGGGCGATCGCAAATCGTAGGTTTGAGGCGGCAGCAGCGGCATCCATTCGGGGTCTGCCGGCGCAATTCGGGCCAATTCTTCCGATCGCTTGACTGCAGAGGCGATCGCATCTTCATCAAATTCTGTAACAGCAGCAGAGGCGCTTTTGTTACCGAAATAGCTAGTAATGTTCAGGCTAAATACAGTTTTGCTGATATTTTGGCTGATTTGATTTTCCGAAAATCGGGAAAGAGATTCCTCGCCAGTAGAGAGACTGACAAATACTTCCTCTGCTTTGGATAGTTTGACTGCTTTTTCTACTACAGATAAGGCTTGGTCTTCACTTAAAATTGCGGGCGATGTTGTTACAATCATGATTGGTAATTAGGCATTGCGAATTGGACATTGCGAATTGGGCATTGCGAATTGGGCATTGCGAATTGGGCATTGTTAGCAATTAACTAATAACTAAGAACCGATGCCCCATGCCCCATGCCCTATTACCCAATTTGAATATCCCTCACTCGCACCGGCACACAAGCGTGAGTCATCTGAGCAACCTGCATCGGCTCGCCCTTTCCGCATATATGAGTACCGCACTGAACCAGCTCCGAAGCCGGCCCGATCGCATCTATTTGATTCCAGAAATCAGTAGTCATCGCCTGATAAGTTACATCCTTCAACATACCGACAACTTTACCTTTTTCCACCTTCCAAAAAGCATCGCCACCGAATTGAAAATTGCGCCGCTGCTGGTCGATCGAATAACTACCCATACCGTCGATTAAAATCCCGTCTTCCGTATCCGCAATCATCTGTGCCAAAGTAGCAGTATGGCTGCCGCCATCCGGGCCCGGCTCCAATCCCAAATTGGGAATTCTCACCATCGGCACGCTCGACCAACTGTCAGCGTAAGCAGAACCGTTGCTGCTACCGCGTCCGAGGCGATAAGCCGTCTCTCTGTCAGTGAGATAATCAACTAAAATTCCATCCTTGACAACGTACCAATCTTGTGATTTTACGCCCTCATCATCGTAACCCATTGTACCGCGACCACCTGATTGAGTGCGATCGCACTTAAAATTCACCCAAGGTGCAGCATATTGCAGTTTATTTAACTTATCAGTAGTAGCAAAGGTCGTGCCAGCAAAATTAGATTCGTAGCCGTAAACCCGGTCTAATTCAGTTGGATGTCCGACCGATTCGTGAATAGTTAAGAACAAATTTGTCGGCTTGAGAATCAGGGATTTGCAAATACCAGCCGGGATTTTAGGAGCGCGGACTTTCTCAATAGCTTCAGCGGCAACTCTTTCGACTTGACTCAACAAATCATCGGGATTAATATGTTCGTAACCGATATTAAGCGGCGGGCGATCGTAACTGCGACTTTGGGCATCGCCGCCCGCAATTGCCGTACAGCTAAAACCCGGATAGCAGCGGTAGATTGTTTGTTCGATTAGCGAGCCTTCTGTAGAAGCAAAAACCTTGTCTTCGCGGCTAAACTGCAAAAAAGAAGAAGCTTTTTTGATGCCTTGTGCGCCGTGTGCTAGTAGCTTCTCGTTGATAGTTAGCAGCAGTTCGGCTTTCTCAGCAACGGGTACAGAAAAAGGGTCAATGGCGATGGGAGTAATGTAGGTATCGACATATTTTTCGACAGGCACTAACCGCACCGGTTCCTTTTGAGTCAAGCGGCTGCCTTTAGCGATTTCTACAGCCAAAGCGACTATTCTTGCAACCTCTGCCGGCGTTTTGCTGTGACTGGCGGCAAACCCCCAAGCGCCGTCTAGAAGCACGCGCACGCCAAAACCGGAACTTACATTATCTGACAGTTGACTTAAAGATCGATCGCGCGCGTAAAGATTCTGCCTTCGGTAACTGCAAAAACGTACATCACCGTACTCGCAACCTGTTTTCCGAATCAAATCTACAGCCAAATTTGCTAACTCGTTAGCAGAGATTTTTGCAGTTAATTGCACCATAGTTATTCGTCATTCGTCATTAGTTGTTAATTATTATAGCGCTTTTCAATTTTTTGAACCCTTTTCAATAAGCTTTCTCTGGGCGGGCTCTCCTGCCCAACCCCTACTCCCCACAATCAATTCACTCTTTGTGGAACAGGCATCTTGCCTGTTTGTGGAACAGGCATCTTGCCTGTTTGTGGAACAGGCATCTTGCCTGT
>NZ_JAUBOQ010000014.1:0-121480 GCF_036700325.1 Microcoleus sp. Z1_B2 | reverse complement strand
TAATTTTGTGGAACAGGCATCTTGCCTGTTAATTTTGTGGAACAGGCATCTTGCCTGTTAATTTTGTGGAACAGGCATCTTGCCTGTTAATTTTGTGGAACAGGCAAGATGCCTGTTAATGTGGAACAGGCATCTTGCCTGTTAAGAGAGAATGGTGCAAAATCTCCTTTTAATCCTACTCCATCTCCTGCAAAACCCCTGTCAAAATTTCCACAATTTTATCGATATGTTCTTTCTCAATAATCAGCGGTGGCGACAAAGCAATAATATCACCCGTAGTCCGAATCAGCAACCCTTTTTCATAGCACTGCAAGAAACAATCAAACGCCCGTTTTCCCGGTTTCCCAGCAATAGATTCCAACTCAATCCCCGCCACCAGTCCCAGATTGCGGACATCAATTACGTGCCGCACTCCCTTCAAAGAATGCACCGCATCTTCCCAGTAACCAGCCATCTTATCTGCTCGTTCAAATAACCTTTCTTCCTCATAAATATCCAGCGTCGCCAAAGCAGCCGCACAAGCCAGAGGATGACCAGAATAAGTATAACCGTGAAAAAGCTCGATCGCATTTTCAGGAGCATTCATAAAAGCATCATAAATGCCTTGTTTCACAAACACCGCCCCCATCGGCACCGTACCGTTAGTTATCCCTTTCGCCGCCGTCACAATATCGGGAACCACCCCAAAATATTCCGTAGCAAAACTAGAGCCTAGCCGCCCGAATCCGGTAATTACCTCATCAAAAATCAGCAGAATTCCGTATTTGTCGCAAATCGCCCGCAGTCGCTCCAAATAACCTTTCGGCGGAATCAAAACCCCAGTCGAACCAGCCACCGGTTCCACAATTACCGCTGCAATATTAGACGCATCGTGCAAAGCGACAATCCGCTCCAATTCATCGGCCAAATGCGCTCCCCATTCCGGTTGTTTGCGGCTGAAAGCATTGTGTTCGAGATTGTGAGTGTGAGGCAAATGATCGACTCCCGTGAGCAAACTGCCAAAAAACTTGCGGTTTGTACCGATACCCCCGACAGAAATTCCCCCAAAACCAACGCCGTGATAGCCACGTTCCCTGCCGATTAATCGTTGGCGAGTTCCTTCACCTTTCACCCGGTGATAAGCAATCGCAATTTTTAAAGCAGTTTCTACAGATTCCGAACCCGAATTAGTAAAGAAAACGCGATCGAAATTGCCCGGAATCATCTTTACCAAACGTTCCGCCAATTCAAAAGCACCCGGATGTCCCATCTGAAAAGCCGGGGAGTAATCCAAACGCAAAACCTGCTGTTTAACTGCTTCGGCAATTGTCTCGCGCGCGTGTCCTGCATTCACGCACCACAGCCCCGCAGTACCATCTAAAATTGAGCGGTTATCATCGCTTGTAAAGTGCATATCTTTGGCAGAAACCAACATTCGCGGATTCGCTTTAAACTGTCGGTTGGCGGTGAACGGCATCCAGTAAGCGTCCATATTTGTCATGTTTTTTTATCCTTTTATATTGATGCTTCTGCATCCAAACTATAACTTGCTACCGATTGCCGATCGCCCGACGCTTATTATAATTTTACAAAACACCTCTATCCCTCTTTCTATCTTTTCTATCTCCTCTGCGCCCTCTGCGTCCTCTGCGGTTAGTAAAAAAAATATCATTCACAAATGAAATAAAATCACCGCCACAATCCTAAATCTTGGCGATGGCTTTCCTAGCGGCAGAGATATCAGATTAAAAACCCGGTTCATTAATTAACATAAAAAACCGGGTTTTTAAGGAACATTAAAACTTGATGTTTAATGACAAAAACTAGCTAATTAACGATCGCCTCTACAGACTCATGCTGCAACAAACCGGTCAGCATTTTCACAGGTCTTTCTTCGTAGGGCCACGCGAAAGCATGGCGGAAAGCGGCCTCTTGACACGCTTGCAACTGCCGAAAATCAATGATATCCAAAGTTAACAAATTCTCGTACTCGAAAGGCAATCGCACGTTGTGCAATCCCGCGTTGTCGGTGCAAATGGCAATATCGACGCCAGCTTCAAAACATCGATCGAACACAACCTTCAATTCGCGCATATCCTGCAACGTCCCCGTTTTGAGATAGGTAGTCGGGCAAACCTCCAAGCATTGACCCCTGCGCGCGACTTCTGGCAGCAGTTCGGGATATTTTAACGGAATTTGAATCCCGTGGCCGATACGCATCAGATAAGGCAGAAGTTCGGGATAACAGCCAGAGGTAGTTTCGTAGAGGTGGCCGGTAGTTTTGATGCCGATCGACCTCGCGTACTGGTACAATCCGACAAACTCCTCCAAACGATCGCCAATACAATCATCGCCCCCAGCTAGATCGATCGCACAAACATATTCCCCCATCCCGGCCGCCAAATCTACGATCGCCCGATTCACCTCATAGGGTAAACGCGAGTGCATACACAAAATTTGGCTAGTAACAATCGGACAATCGCTAATTTGACTTGCCTTGCCCACAACTTGTACAATTTCTGCCATCAAATCAATGCGTTCTGACTGATTCAAATGTTCTGGAGTCCGCAAATAAGGCGTATAGCGCAACTCCAAATAAGCCAGATTTTCAAACACGTAAGCGCCCCGCATCAACCGATAGATGAAATAAGGCAACGTCTCAACAGTTTGAACGCTTTCTACCAGCGTGTGCAGTTCCAAATACTCATTGAGAGTATTGCGCGGACGAGTGTAAAACTCCTCAAATTCCGAGTATTTCGGAAATCGATTAACCATCTCAGCATTGTGGCGATCGAAATACCGCCACAGCACCCTAGGAACGACGGAACCACCCAGATGGCGGTGCAACTCAGCGTGTAAACTCATGGCAACAAAGCCTCTATTTTCTCAATCTTAACAAAAATTAATTAGTCAGTAGTCATTAGTCAGTAGTCAGTAGTCATTAGTCATTGGTTATTTGTTAGTTCCAATGCCTAATGCCCAATAGACATCTCCCATAATTCTTGTGGAACAGGCATCTTGCCTGTTCAAAATAGGCTTTTTGGGAGATGCCCCATGCCCCATGCCCCATGCCCCATGCCCCATGCCCCATGCCCCATGCCCCATGCCCGTATCTAAAATCCCAAATCTAAAATCTAAAATCTAAAATTGATTGACATTTCGGACGCATTCATACATAATCGGAGATTGTGTCAACCTGAACAGAACGCGAGAAACCCTTGGCTAACGTAGTTGTAATCGGCGCCCAGTGGGGCGATGAAGGAAAAGGCAAAATTACCGATTTGCTCAGCAAATCCGCAGATATCGTTGTCCGCTACCAAGGGGGCGTCAACGCGGGTCACACCGTGGTAGTCAACGGTCAGACTTTCAAGCTGCACTTAATTCCGTCTGGGATTCTCTACCCTGATAAAGAGTGTATTATCGGCTGCGGCACGGTCATCGACCCTAAAGTTTTAATTGCAGAGTTAGATCAGCTAGAGGCACTGAATATTTCGACAACCTCGCTGATGATTTCGGAGACGGCTCACGTCACGATGCCCTATCATCGATTAATTGATGTAGCATCGGAAACGCAGCGGGGAAATTATAAAATCGGGACGACGGGACGCGGCATTGGCCCTACTTACGCCGACAAGTCGGAACGCACTGGCATTCGGATGCTAGATTTAATGGACTTGGACGGGTTGCAAGAACAATTGGAATGGACGATTAATTGTAAAAATGTCCTTCTCGAAAAACTCTACAATTTGCCGCCTTTAAATCCGCAAGACGTAATTGATGAATATCGAGTTTATGCGGAACGTTTGCGCCCGCACGTAGTAGATAGTTCCCTGAAGATTTATGAGGGACTTCACAAGCGGAAAAATATTCTGTTTGAAGGCGCGCAAGGCACTTTATTAGACTTAGACCACGGCACTTATCCTTACGTTACTTCGAGCAATCCCATCGCTGGCGGTGCTTGTGTGGGAACCGGAGTCGGCCCAACAGCGATCGATCGCGTAATTGGCGTAGCAAAAGCTTATACAACCCGCGTCGGAGAAGGCCCATTCCCTACTGAAATGGTAGATGGAATAGGAGCAATTTTGGGCGATCGAGGTGCAGAATTCGGCACGACAACCGGTCGCAAACGCCGCTGCGGTTGGTTCGACGCAGTAATCGGCCGCTACGCAGTCCGCATCAACGGCCTTGACTGTCTGGCAATTACCAAACTAGATGTTTTGGATGAATTAGAAGAAATAAAAGTTTGCGTTGCTTACGAAATTGACGGCGAAAAATGTGTTGATTTCCCGAAAAGTTCCCGGATATTTGCTCGGTGCCAACCTATTTACGAAACCCTTCCCGGTTGGAAACAGTCTACGGAAGAGTGCCGGAATTTGGAAGATTTACCGCCGCAAGCTTTGAATTATCTGAAGTTTTTGGCAGACTTGATGGAAGTGCCGATCGCGATCGTTTCTCTCGGTGCGAGCCGCGACCAAACTATTATTGTAGAAGACCCGATTCACGGCCCGAAACGCGCTTTGCTTTCTGCAGACGGTACGCCAGTAGCAGCACAATCATAACAGGTTTAGTTATAATAGACAAAAAGGGTCTATCTCATGTGTGACGAGGCTCCAATGACCGATGAAGATCGTCTGATATACCAACTAACCCTTCATCGAGATTTGGTTGGCTGGGTAATCGGAAAGTTAGCTGAAGATGGCATTGCATCCCAGAGAACTACTGGCAACGATCCGAAAGGAGACATTTTGATTGTCGCTCCCAATGAGGCCTCGCAAGTAAAAGAAATAATTCGGGATCTTCATAATCAATACACGAGAGAAAATATCAAAGATTCACAGTCAACCTTAGAGGAAAGAAAAACAAACTTACCGCATATAGAAATCAAAACCACATACCTTTCAGGAAAAGCAGTTAATGAAATTATTGATACTGCTACTGTCATTGCAGTTGTAAGTGCCGATAGAATTTCTGAACCGGGCAAGGCAAAATTTATAAAAGCAGGTATAGCTTATGCCGAAAATATTCCTTTGGACGAGTTTCTAGATGTTTAGTAGCAGGAGTAATCCCAATGTTTGACATCAGTTTTTATTCAGCAAATGGAGAACCGTCCGATAGTGTAAGAATAACAGCAGCTACTTACGAATGGTTAGCAAAATCAGCATTTTCAAAAATAGGTGGCGAATCAGTCGAAACCCAAATTTACCTAGATGAAGAAAATGTAATTCTGCCTCTAGTTGAATTAAATCAAGATATTCGCCAGCAGTTCAAGAAAATTTTCAGCGAAGCAATCATCAGTGAAAGCGATGCAGTTCTTACTAAGCTGGGTGATTCCCCTTCAAAAGAAGAGTATCAATCAGGAACGTACCGTCTCAGAAAAATGCTGGAATTGCTCAAGTGTGTGGAAAACGAAAATTATCAATACCTTCAGCGAATTTAATCGGAACTTACGCAACTGGTTCAATTCGTAGGGTGCGTCAGTTGATAAGACCTAAATTTTTTGTCATAAACTCAATACTGACGCACCATACAAGCTAGTTAAAGTGTGACCGTTGACCTGAGTCTGATTAATGTTCGATCGCAATATCACAATTCTGGTAAAATGTAAAAACAATTAGCAGAAAGTCAGAAAATGGAACTCGCAGTAGAATGTCAAAAGCGGGCAGAAGGCAGTAAACCTAACGCCCTGCGCCGCTCTGGATTGATTCCCGCCGTCCTCTACGGGCACAAAGGCTCTGAATCCATTTCCCTTACCATCAAAGCCAAAACAGTTGAACACCTGCTCAAAAAGCACGTAGTCAACAATACCCTAATTGACCTCAGCATTCCCGACCTCTCTTGGAGCGGAAAAACCTTGCTCCGGGAAGTTCAAGTTCATCCTTGGAAGGGCTATCCTTACCACCTGAGCTTTTTCTCCGTGGCAACTCAAGACAGCCTGGAAGTTGAAGTGTCGCTGAATTTTGTCGGCGAACCAGTCGGCGTCAAGTTAGAAGGCGGCATTTTGGATACCGTACTGACGCAACTCGCAGTTAAGTGCAAACCAGACAGCATTCCTGAAGCAATTGAAGTAGATATTTCTCATTTAAAGGTTGGGGATGCGCTGCATATTCACGAGTTAGTTTTGCCTGCGGGAGTGGTAGCTCTCGGCGAACCAGATCAGGTGGTTGTTAGCGTGCTGGGAATTCAAGCAGGTTCTGAAGCAGAAGACGCAGAAGAAGACGCAGCCGCAGCAGCTTAATTAGTAATTGCTAATAGTTGTTAACTAATTAATTGTTGAAAAAAAAGGGCGATCGCTTTCTCCCAAAAGGGCGATCGTTTTTTGCTAAAAAGGCTATTCTAATTTGGGTTCGATCGCACTTACTCTACTGGGCCTTGAATCTGCTGTCGCACCCATTGACTAAAATCAATCTGTGCGGCAACTTCATCGATGAAAGCCACTTCTAGAAACTGGTATAAATCCGTTTTTTCAATAATGGGAAAAGTCGGAGATCGATCGCGCTCAACATAAGCCCCATCGACTAATTGCAGAATCCGCCATACCCGCCCGTTAAACCGCCAAAATTCCGGCACGCCTATACTGGCATAGAGTGTATTTTTATTGATATCGGTATGGGTAATATCTACTTCCACGACTAAATCCGGGGCGGGATCGACATTCAAATTAACCAGGCGATCGGCAACTAAGGTATAATTCTGAATGTAATATCCATTGTCTGGCTCGGCGCTCTTGAGTAGGTCTTCTCGATCGAGCCTAGTCGATCCCATCGTCTTCATTCTCATCCCCATCTCAACGATCAGGATTAAGATGAATCGTTCAATCAAACGAGCAGAGCGTTCGTGTTCTTCGAGGGGCATGGTGATTTCTAACACTCCGTTATCGTAAGTAAAGCGGGCGCGAGTGCGCTCCCTCAGCAAACTTTGAATTTGCTTGAAGGCTTGCCAATCGAGGTCGCGAAAGGTGAGGCGCTTTTCTCCGACAAGTTGAGGTGGTGGCTCTAACAACATCAAAATTACCGCAATTTAAGCGAAAGTTGACAGAACATTTACTGTTAATTATTTTAATATATTTCTTCCATAAGTCTGGTGGTGCAGCCCGGATACCTGCGATCGATTTTGGTGCGTGAGGAACTATTGCCGCTGGAACTTCGTCTGCTGCACTATCGACTTTCTCAAGTTTCTAGAGGTACAAACCAAACCTCGAAAATCCTGCTGACATCAGCCGAATCAGGCATCCCTCATGGGGGGTGAAAACCTGTATCTCCGGTGCAAGCACTAGAATGCCGGGAAAAAACCGAGGCGGAGGTGGTCGATCGCTTTTTTGCCGGAGTTGCGCGCTCGCGATCGTATTCTGCTATTGTTGAAGCTTTGCATCACATTCTCGACAGCTTTGGTAAAACGGCAATTGTTGGCGTCAAACCGCTGTATAATTGTGAAACATTTTGAATCCTATAATTTACTTGCTACTTGTGGAGCCGCCGCCCCTATGCCATCAACAGTCAGTACAGAATCAACAGCGGTTCAATTTAACCAACAGGGAGAAATATACTTATCCCAAGGAAAAATAGAAGAAGCCATCGCCTCCTGCGAGCAAGCTTTGAAGATTCACCCCAATTTTGCACCAGCTTACAAGACTTTGGGCAACGCGCTGCAAGCTCAAGGCAGGATGGAAGAGGCACGGCACTGGTACGCTAAAGCGATTGAAATAGAACCGAATTTTGCGGAAGTATACGCGAATTTGGGCAGCCTGGGCGCGCAGCAGCAAAAATGGCAGGAGGCGATCGGATTTTATCAAAAGGCGATCGCGATTAAGCCGAATTTCGCGGGAGTGTACCGGAATTTAGCAAAAGTATTCGGACAAATTAACAAACCGGAAGAAGCCCAGCAGTGCTGGTATCAAGCATTTAGTTTGGAACCGGAAAAAGTAGCGCCGGGGGAACACTTGAATATGGGCGACGCTTTTTTCCGGCAGGAAAAATTCCCCGAAGCGATCGCCTGTTACGATCGCGCCATAAAATTAAATCCTAATGTGGCGACAGCTTACCAAAATTTGGGCGAAGCGCTCAAAAAACAAGGCAAGTTAGAGGAAGCGACAGCATATTATCGCAAAGCTATTGAACTGAACGCAGCTAATGCGAGAAATGGCAGCGAGGGAGAGCAAACATTGGCGGGTGCAACTGCGACAAACGGTGCAGTTAAGCAGCAGCCCGCAGCAACCGCAGTTAAGCCGCCAGTGCAGCCGCCAGTTAAGCCGCCAGTTCAGCAGGCAGTTAATTCTACAATTAATATAGAAGATCCAGAAGCATACAAAATACTGGCAGAAGGCTATTTTGCTCAGGGTAAATTGGAACAGGCGATCGCAGCTTGCAAGAAGGCGCTGCAAATTAAGCCGGAAGCGCCGCTTTACAAAATGCTGGGCAACGCCCTGCAAGCTGGCGGAAAAATTGATGAAGCTAAAAGTTGCTATGTCAAAGCAATAGAAATCAACCCAAATTTTGCCGAAGCTTACGCTAACTACGGCAGCATTTGCGCGCAGCAAGAACAGTGGCAGCAAGCGGTTTCTGCTTACGAAAAGGCGATCGCCCTGAAACCGGATTTTGCCGGTGCTTTCCGCAATTTTGCGAAACTGTTGACGCAGTTAGGCAAGCCGGAGGCTGCTGCTGAGGCTTGGTATCGAGCATTTGCGATCGACCCGAAGTCTGGCACCGCTGAGGAACACGAGAATTTAGCCAAAACTTTGATCGAGCAAGGTAAGGTAGATAAGGGAATTGACTGTTACCGGCGCGCGGTTGAGTTGAACCCAAATGCTGGCGCAGCTTATCACGAATTGGGCGAAATTCTTAAGGGTCAAGAACAGTGGGAAGCGGCGGTAGATGCTTACAGCAATGCTATTAGAAACAATCCCGATCTTTCTTGGTCGCACAACAATTTAGCTGAGTCGCTGGTTAAGTTGGAACGGTGGGAGGAAGCTGTAAATGCTTACCGCAAGGCGATCGAATTAAATCCTGATTTTAGCTGGTCTCACAACAATTTAGCAGATGTATTGCTGAAGTTGGAACGGTGGGAAGAAGCTGTAGAGTCTTACCGGAAAGCAACAGAATTAAATCCAGATTTCAGTTGGTCGCACAACTATTTAGCAGACGCGCTGATTAAACTGGGAAGGTGGGATGAGGCAATTTCGGCTTACCAAAGGTCGATCGAACTCAATCCCGACCATTTTTGGGCGCACAACAATTTAGCAGAAGCGCTGGTGAATTTGGAACGGTGGGATGAGGCAGTTGTTGCCTACCGGCGTGCTAATGAAGTTAATCCGAATTTCTTCTGGTCGCAGAGCAAATTAGGCGACGTGTTGCTAGAAATGGAAAGGTGGGAGGAGGCGATCGATGTTTACCGACGCGCGGCCGAGTTGAATCCTGATTTTCCGTGGACTTATTACAACATGGGAACGGCTTTTGAGAACCTGGAACGGTGGGATGAGTCGATCGCCGCTTACCGCCGCGCTGCGGAGATTCAGGCGGATTTGCCGTGGCTTTCGCAAAAGTTGGCTGATGCTTTGAGGATGCGATCGCAGTGGGATTTGCAGGAGGCGATGCGTTTATACCGACGGGCGATTCAGGAGAATCCTGATGACGTGCAGTTGTATCACAAGGCGCTGGAGATTGCGCCGAATGATGCTGACCTTTATGTTGAGTTGGCTGATGCTTTGGTGCGGAAAAATTGGTCGGATGGGGCGATCGTCTTTTATCAGATGGCGTTGCAGATTCGACCTGATGACAAGGCTATTTCTGGGCGGTTAGAAGAGGTTTTGGAAAAAAAAAAGGGGGTAAGTAACGCGATCGCCTCTCCTCCAGCCAATTCCCCCATTGAAAGTTTGCTATTAGATTCGTATACATCAATATATGAACGAGCAGAATCTTCGGTGAAATTTGGACAATGGAGAGAGGCGATTATTTGCTACATCAGAGCATTTCAACTTCATCCCGATCTGCAACATACAGACTGGGTTCAGCGTAATTTAGGTTCTGCACTAAAGGATGGATCGAACTTACAAAGATTACTTAATTTAAAATCGGCTCCATCTTACCTCAAGTTAACTGTCATAGTCCCAATTTTCAATGCTTATGAATATACTAAAAGGTGTTTAGATTCTTTATTTAAGCACACCAGTAGTCAGTATAATGTTCTCTTGATTGATGATGCTAGTCCAGATACAAGAGTCAGAGAATTGACGCAGCAAATAGCCGCTAGATATTCTCATGTCCGGTTAATTAGAAATCAAGAGAATTTAGGTTTTGTCAAGAGTTGCAATCTCGCTTTTCAAGCAACCGCAGGAGAGGATGTTGTTTTACTTAATAGTGACACTGTAGTTACTAATAATTGGCTCAATAAGATGATCGCGGCTGCTTATTCAGATGCTAAAGTTGCCACAGTGACACCTTTGACTAATAATGGCACGATCTGTTCAGTACCAGTTTGGCTAGAAGAAAATGAGATACCGGCAGATCACACTATTGAGAGTTTTGCGGAATTGATAGATAATATTTCTTACAAATGTTATCCTACCATTCCTACTGGTGTAGGATTTTGTATGTACATTAAGCGAGAAGTATTAGATCAAGTTGGTTATTTTGATGATGTTCATTTTGGCAAAGGATATGGAGAAGAAAATGATTTGTGTTGTCGTGCTACTGTAGCGGGATATATTCATATTATTGATGACGCTACTTTTGTTTATCATGCAGGAGGTAAGTCTTTTGGTCCAGAAAAACAAAACATTATCAATAACAATTTACAACAGCTTGCCCAGCTACATCCAACCTATTTAGGCAACGTTGCTGCTTTTATCGAAAACAAGGCTGTTCAAGATATTATTAGCAATATTCAACTCCATCTTCGGTTGTCGGAGCTTAAACGTTTATCGCCGATCTGTTTTATACTACATAATGATACGGAACTACCTCTTAATCATAACTTGGGAGGGACTGAATATCACTGTTCTGAGTTAGTTGCAATAATCAAGCAAAATCGACCAGTTTATACCTTTTATGGGACTGCCAGATCAACAGTCATGTTCAATATTTTTTTCCAAGATGAAGAATTTAGATTTGAGTTTCCTTGTCAATCTCTCTCTAGTCGTCCCTTTTTGGCTGAACAAAGCTTATCAGAATTATTTATCGCCTTAATGAATTATTTTGAACCTCAAATAATTCACATTCACCATTTGATTAATTTACCGATAGTCGATATTGCATTTGGGTTGAAAAGTTTAAAAATTCCCTACATTATTTCTACCCATGACTATTACTTTATTTGTCCTAGTCATAATCTTTTGGACTTACATAAATCTTTTTGTTTTGAATATAAAAGTGAATCTTATTGTCAAAAATGTATTCATTCTTTATTTAATGAAGGAGAAAATCTCAAGCAGGAATGGTATAGTCTTTGTCTAGAATTAATGTTGGGAGCATCTGCAATTATTTCTCCTTCGGATACGGCTAAATCTTATATGATTAGAGAATATCCACAACTCAGCAACAAAATCCAAGTTATTCGTCACGGAGTTCAGCCACAATCTCAACTAGACAAGTTAAAGATTAGCCAAGAAAATGGTCATCCGTCCCCTCGTCACAGTCCACCTATTAGAGTAGCTTTTGTTGGTACAATGCACCTCATTAAAGGATTGAATGTGGTTATTAAGTTATTGCAAAAAGTTTGGGCAAATCCACAGATAAAGGAACTGTTTTCTTTTGAATTTTATGGCCCAATAGATAACTCGCAAATTGATGACTATCTGATGTCTTTGATTAGGCAAAATACTAAAATATATGATGCTTATTCTCGCCAAGATTTACGCGAATTATTGAAAAATGTTGATGTTGTCATGCTTCCCGTGATTTGGGCTGAAACTTATAGTTTGGTATTAGATGAAGTTCTGTCACTGGGAATCCCTGTTATTACCACTCCTTTAGGTGCCAATGCTGAAAGGGTTAAAAAATATGGCGTAGGATGGGTTAGCAAATCTTGTTCTGCAGAAGACTTATTGGAAGTCTTAGTTAATTTAGCCAATGATTTTCAACAAATTGCAAAAGTTAGATATTCCACTGTTAAGCAGTATCCTTTGGTATCTTATGAAAATATGGCCCAACTATATATTACTGAGTATGAAAAATGTATTCCACAGGGCGACAATCCAGAATCTTCATCTTATGATAAACATATGTATGGTTGGGAGCAACAAACGTTATTACTTGCTTATTTTCAATGCAAGTTGTTCTTAAGCATCTCTGGACTAAAAGTTAACTAAGTAGTCTTACTTTTAATTAAATGATGTTTAAGTGTTTAATTGTTTAATTGCTACAGTCTTACTCGTAATCTAATTATTACAATCTGGTTTTATGTTGTTCAAGATTGTAATACACTCATTATAAATATCTCTCCAATTACAGTCATAATTTCGTGTGAACATAGCGGAATCATCAACATCAACACCAGTTACAAAAATTGGCCTCACGCAATTTTCCCGTATTAATGATGAATAAGTATCCTCTATGTATTGATTATTAGCAAAAGCTGTATGACCGTGAACAACACAAGGTTTATTGGCAATCCATGAAGTAAATACAAGACCAGCACCTATCGGGGCTATGCACAAATCTATTTCATGCGCCCATAGGACTTTTTCATAGGTTGTAGAACCGATAGCACAGTAAGTATTTATATTTTTAGGAATTAAATCCAAAATGTTCCGCATAATATTTATTTCAAGTTGTATTCTAGGTTCTTCCTCGGGATCGTTTGGCTCTGTACGAGACCATCCATCAAAGACAACAGTTAATTTGGGGAAATCTCTAGCTAAATTTTTGATTATATTAGCTAGACCTTCAACTTGGGACAACCATACTCTTCGACTTCTGATTGTGATCCATAGTAAGGGGAATTTTTTCCTTGATTCTTCCACTTTTTGCAAAAAATCCTCTGAACATTTCTTGAGAGAACACTCATAAATTCTAGTAATTAATTTTTCCTTAATATAGAATCCAGATAGGGGAATTACAAAGTAGTTATTACTGATGATTGTTTGCGAAATATTATCTTTATTATCTTTACGTATGATTGTTGGGGGAGGAATTTCTGGAAAAACAGAGCCTATATCAAAAAAGTCAATATTACTAATTAATAAGTTATTGATATTCTTTAATAACTTACTGTAAACCAAATATTCAATAGCTGTCAAGTCATTCCATATATAATGAGAAAGATTCCTCGCTAAGCCTAATATAATCACAGACTTTTTATGGGTTTGAGAAAAGTAAGAGGTTAAATTTTTATGTTCTTTAACAAATAGAGCTTTAAAGTGATTAATAACGAAAGAGTAGTTATGATGCTCGTAAGCTACATATAAAGTTACGATTATCTCTGATTTGGGAAAATAAACACAGAGTGGAACACCAAAACAATCACCGATTAGCAAATAAAAAACTTGACTACTAACAAATCGATACAACGTGTATCCATGCAGCCAATATATTGACTGATTAGATCTAATACTATTTCCTGTAAACGGACAAATTAGGTAAATATACCCAGTCTCTATCATGCTTTGCTGTAAATACATTCCTCCTGACCAAACATTATTAGAAAATAAATATTTTCTATAAATTTCTCTAGAAAGTTTTATTTGTTGTATTTTATCGTTTTGAGGAAAATTATTAATATAAATTTTTTTTAAAGCTATATTATCCTGCTTCATCAATTCTAAATTGGCCAGTGATAATTCTGAGTCATAAATCAATAATTTATCTTCTTCCGTTAACAAATGAAGATTAATAATTTTATACTGAGAAGTCGAGCTAAAATATTCAAACGCATCTTCTTCAAGAATTGGTAATTCAGGATATAAATTATTTTCAGTATCTCCAAAAGCCAACTCATTTATCTGCTTCCACAAATATTCATAAATATTCTCCACTGGTTGGTCTGAAACAGTCCTAAAAAAAGAAAGTGCTTCGGCAAAATCACTTTTTTGGGATTGTTGACTTGCTAATTGATAAAAACCCGTTGCTAGGCAATCTCTTAATTGTGAGCATTTTTTGACGTGAGAAGGAAGGTTTGATAGTTTGATTGCTTGTTCATAAGATTTGAATGCTGAATTAAGATTATTTTGTTCTATTTGTAGCATTCCTAGCTCAAAATAGGCTTCTCCTAGCTTATGTTTAACGAAAACAAAGGTTGCATCAACAAGCAAGGCACGTTCGTAAATTTCAATAGCTTCCGGCCACTGCTTGGTCTTCATTAATGCTTCCCCTAAATTATGGTAAGACCAGATAAAACAGGGGTTAATTTCTATCGCTTCATGGTAAGCACTAATGGCATCATGCCAGTTTTGTAATTCCATTAGTGTGTCTCCCAAGTAGTAACAAGACCAAAAAAAAGATGGGTTTATCTCAGCAGCTTTAGAATAAGCTGATACAGCATCTGCCCACTTTTTTTGATGCCTAAAAGCATCTCCTAAAAAATGGTAAGACCATGAAACATTTGGGTAAATGCGTATAAGTTTATTGTATAATATAATTGCATCTTTCCAGGACTCCACGTCATCCAATTTGACTAAAATATCTGCCAGTAGAAGATAACAATCAATAAGCTCAGGCTCAAGTTCTATCGCTTTAAAGTATGCCTTAATCAGATTATCTAACTTGCCTAAATAGTTATCTTTATTTAGTGGTATAAAATATTTCAACAAGTAAACATCCGTTAGACTTTTTAAGGTGTGGATGTATGTTGCGTTTAAGGATAAAGCTCTCTCGTAAGCAAATATAGCTTCATCATAGAGTTTTCTTTCTCGGAAACTATCACCTAAAAAGTGGAAAGACCAAAAGAAAGATGAGTTTAGTTGTGTAGCTTTGCTATAAACAGATATGGCATCTACCCAATTTTTTTGATGGCGAAAAACATCTCCCAAAAAGTGATAAGGCAATGACAGGGTAGGATGTGTTTTTATAAGGTGTTCGTAGAATAAGATCGCATCTTTCCATGATTGCGCCTTATCTAATGTGACCAATGTCTCTCCCAATAGATGATAAGGATTAAAAGATTCAGGGTCAAGCTCAATAGATTTAAAGTATACCTTGATAGCATCTTCTAACTTACCTAAATGAGTAAGTTCTTGACCTTCAATAAAATATTTAACACTATCATCCTGTAAACTCATTGTGCGATCAACTCCTTTTTGATGTACCAACAATTGGGCATATAGATAGTGGCAGAAAGTTGCTCTTCATACATAAAAAGACCAATCTCGATTTAGGATAAGCTATTCAACATCTAAGTTTCGGAAGATAACTAAGCAAGTATTGGGCATCATAAGGAAAAATATGCGGTTTAACTGCTGAATAGCTTACTACAAAAACAGTTACTCTCTTTTAATCTTTAGAATTATTTTTTTAATTTCATCATAGACTGCTTTCCAGTCACATTCATAGTTTCGATTGAGATGATGAACTGATTCATCTAAATCGACTATAGCTTCATCCGGGACTGTAATTGGCATTACAATATTTTCTCGTCCCAACAAATCTGCCTTTACCTTAGTGCAAAATTCCTTATTACCCAAACCCACTCCAGGTTTGTTCGCAATCCAGGTAGTAAAAGCATTTCCAGATCCTAATGAGGCAATCCAGGTATCTACCGCATAACCCCAAACTACTTTTTCATAACTTAGAGAGCCAATAATATCATAAATTTTAACTTGAGAAGGAATCATAGCTAAAATTTCATTTGCTATGGGTCTTTCGGTATCTATCATTAAACCCCCATAATAATCATCTCTTTCTATCCGCGACCATCCATCAAGAACAACCGCCATATTTGGAAAATCAGCATAGAGACTTCGGATAATATTAACTATTCCTTGGGTTTGGGATTTCCAAACTCTCTGATTAGTACGAATACCGATCCACACCAATGGAAAATAGCTTTGAGATTCTTCTACTATCTTCAAAAAATCAGGTGAACAACGTTTCTGAGAACCTAAATATATTTTATCGGCTAATTGGTCTTTTACAAGCACTCCAGCGCTTCTAAGGGCCATATAATTATTTTTCAGGATAGTTTGGAAAATACTCCAGTCATCAGATAGTCTTTCAACTTTGGTTTCTGGTATTTCTTCGGGAAATATGTAACTCATTCTCAAATATTCATTTGAACCAACCAAAAATTTATCCACTTTGGGCAAATTTCCGTTTTCATATAAATCGTGAATACCTGATACTTCATTCCAAAAATAATGACCAATGTTACTAAGTATTCCCGAAACGCAAGCTACAGGTTTTGGATCGCTCGAAGAAATATATGTCTTAACATCTTGCCAGCAGCTTACCATAGAACTTTTAAGTCTATCCACAATTTCTTCAAGTCTATTATGAACATACGCAAAGCCAATAATTGTTTCTAGTCTGGGAATATAAATACAGATTTTTCCTCCCCAAAAATGACCAGTCATTAAATAAAAAACTTCTCGACCAACAAATCGATAACTAAACATTGGCAACCAATATGGATCATAAAATGATTGATTTGATCTGACAATTTTGCCACTAAAGGGACAGATTGAATATATGTAGCCTGTTGTAACTATTGTTTGTTGAAATAGGTTATGGCTAGAAGCAGTGGCGGAAAGTTTGATAGTTGATTCTTGATTATCAAAACTATTTATGTAAATCTCCTCTAAAACTTTGTTATTTTCCTTGATTAATTCTAAATGCGCCAAAGATATACCTACTGTAGCCAAAAAATCTTTATCTGATTCTGTAATCGCTTCCCACATGATTAACCTATAGTTACTATTTTCTCGGAAATATATTTCTGCATCTGTGCGTTGAATTTCTCTACAATAAGGACTATTTTCATTCAATATACCAAGTTGATTTAATCCATTCCATAGATAATTATACGCAAAGGATTCTTGGGCTCTTTGAGGAGCTTTTTTAAATAAGTTAAGTGCTATATCTAAGTCGCCTTTTTCAGCCTGTTCAATGGCTAGTTTATAGAAACATCTGGCTAAACACTCCTGTAATTCTGAGTAATCTTTTACTTTTTCGGGATGAGTATTTACTGCTTTTTCGTAAGATGCTAATGCTAAATCAATTTTGCCTTCTTCAAGTTGTAAAAGTCCTAGCTTAAAATAAGATTGCGATAACCTATTAATCAAGGGTGTAAAGTTGTTTAAATCCAGCATCAAAGCCCCTTCGTAAGCATTAACCGCTTCCTCCCACTGCTTAGTATTCATAAATGCTTCGCCTAAGTTATGATAAGACCAGATAAAACTAGGGTTTAGTTTGATCGCGCTCTGATAAGCAACAATAGCATCATCCCACTCTTGGACTTTCAGCAGTGCATCTCCTAAGTTATGATAAGACCAAGAGAAATGAGGATTAATTTTGATCGCAGCATTAAAACTGGCAATAGCTTCAGGCCACTTTTCAATTTGTAGAAAAGCATCTCCCAAGAAATGATGAGTCCAAGAATTCATGGGTTCATCATCAATTAGTTTTTGATATGTTAAAATTGTCAATTTCCATAGTAGAGGCTGCTTAAGCTTTAATAATAATTCTCCTAAATGATGATAGTATTTCGCTGATTGTGGTTTCAAATACTCGATAGTTTTTAGGTGTAAACAGATAGTAGCAGGATTTGCTTGATCTGCATAACTATTTAATAAACCTTCTAACTCTTCAAAAGAAATTTCTAGTGATAATTTATTGTCTACTTTATTTAATGAGTTCATAGTTTTCCTTATGATGCTTCCTTCTAAGGTACAACAGATATAATTTCATGTCAACAAGTATTTACATAAAATTATATGTTATCAATACTTCGGATCGTTTTTAAATAGGAAAGCGATGCCTACGGCAAGCTTCACTAACGCAGCCCACCACAGAATCCCAAAAAGTGAGTGGAATGGAATCTGAGTCCAAAACAAAATGGCTTCTGATAAACGTCTGCAACTCAATCGGCATCTGATTTCTATCTTTATTGATAAGTTAGATTTAGCAAGAGTCCGGACAGTTTTTATATGGCCCAATGGCTTATTCTCGGTTGACTTCGCAGCCCCTGTGGATAATTAAATCAATGTCAGCTCCACCCCGCTCGTTGCATTTAATTGGACTTTATTTATGATCATTGCGCTGTAAAGCTTGTAGTCTCGTTCCCAAAACTGTCCGGAGTATTGATTTAGACCCAAATTTGATTTGAAATCACCCGAACTTTCCTTCACTCCTGTCTTATGGTACTTGGGCTGCATAAAAACTGTCCGAAGTATTGCTATTGTTTTTCCTTCCTCAATTAATCTCTTTGCAACCATTCCAACATTTTCCATACACCCTGTTTACAAGAAACCTCCGGCTCCCATCCCATCAGTTCTTTTGCCTTTGAGATATCAGCAACAAAAACCTTCTGATCGCTCTTCCTTGGAGCTAAGTTCTTATAGAGTAATTTTACATCCAAAAACTCTTCTAATAAATCAAATAACTCCAACAAAGACAAACTATTGTCCATGCTTCCACCAATATTAAACGCCTGTCCCCGCACCTTTTTAATGCGAGAAACAGCCGCAAAATAACAGCTTACAATATCACTTGCATAGAGAACATCCCGCACCTGCTTGCCGTTTCCAGCAATGGTAAAAGGTTCACAATCAGGGTCTTTTTTCTGTTCCAAAGCCTTCTGACAAAACCAACCAATCCACCCTTGATCGAAGGTAGAAAACTGACGACCTCCATAAATTGATGAGTGACGGAAGACCACCGTATTTAACCCAAACATCCGGGCATAATCTAACATATATTGATCCGCAGCACCCTTAGAACAGCCATATGGGGAACGGAAATCAAGAGAAACCGATTCATCTAACCCCTTTGGATACTTAGGAGAAACATATCGTTTTTCCTGTTCTTCATACTCCAGATATTCTAAATCCCCATAAACTTTATTAGTAGAAGAATAAATAATCGTACTTTCAGGACAACATTGACGCACCGACTCCAAAACATTAAAACTGCCAACCACATTAACTTCAAAATCAAAACGTGGATTCGCCAGGGAAGTTGTCATCGCAACCTGACCCACTAAATGAAAGATCACATCCGGCTTGACTTCTTTAATCGTCCTCTCGACATCATTAATATTCCGAATATCAGCATGAATAAATCGGAAATCCCCTTGACTGCGTAACCAGTCCAGATTTTGACTAGATCCCAAGCGATATAAATTATCCAAAACTACCAATTCATCGCCTTGTTGTAACACCTGTGCAGCTAAGTTACTGCCTAAAAAACCACAACCACCCGTTACCAGATACTTCACAAATTGCTCCTCAAATATTTATTTATTTTTAGCATACCAAGCAATTGCTTGACGTAACCCTTCCTCTAATTCAATTTTAGGTGCCCATCCCAACGCTTCCAAAGCTGCTAAATTCGCTTCAGAATACATAACTTCCCGTTCCCGATAAGGAACAGCACCAAAATTAAACTTAATAGAAGAATTAGTTAACTGCTTTACCAGTTCCACAAAATCGCGGATAGATATAGCTTTTCCAATCCCTAACTCATACTCTTGATAAGCAGAGTTTAACAGAGGAGCATTCTGCAAAAGCAGTTCATAGGCTGATAGAACATCATCAATGTGAATAAAATCGCGCTTTTGCTTACCTATAGTTAAGTCTAGTTGGGGCGACGATAAACATTTTGTAATGACAAAAGCCGGGAACTTAGAATCATCATCCCCCCCTCCCAACATCTGCTCTAGCTTAATATTGACAAAACAAATTTTTCCCATTTCAGCTAAACTCTGCCCCCATTCCCGAAACTGAGCCTTTGAGAGGGCGTAAAAATTTAACTGCTTGTGCAGGGGAGTATCTGTATTCACATAAGTCGGCACATTGAACTTAATGGCAGCTTGCAGTAAGCAGAGCGGAAAAACAGTATTTGCCTCAAATAACTCGGCAAAATACTCATTTTTTCTACCATAAAGCGTTGCTGTGTGAATCACTGCATCAATCTGTCCAAATTCTCGAAAGGGTGTTTCTAAATCACATTCATCTAAATTATATGAAGCAATCTGAGGCAAAACATCCTGAAGCCTTTGTGTATTAGAGAAACTCCGCTTTAAAATAATCAGTTGATGACCAGCTTGCAACAGTTTATGAGCAAGATGACTGCCCAAAAAACCCGTTGCACCAGTCAACAAAACCCTCTTTTTTTGCGACTGAGACTCAGAATCTTCAACCATGTTGATAGTTCCTAAAAAAATCTCTGATTTTTGATACTGTATAACTCAGCATTTCCTCTGTCAACCCTGGAAATACCCCCAACCAAAAAGCAGTTTGCATGACCCTATCTGTATTTCCAAGTTCGCCCACCACTCGGTATTTCAAACCCTTATATAAAGGCTGACGTACTAAATTTCCACCAAACAGCAATCGAGTTCCAATACGATTTTCCTCTAGATATTGCACCAGCGCATTACGAGTAAATGGCGCATCCTCCCTAACTGATAGCATAAATCCAAACCAACTTGGCTCAGAATCTTGGGCTGCTTCCGGCAACACCAAAACATCTTGTAAATCTTGCAAGTGCTGATATAGAAAGTCAAAATTATGCCGACGTTTCTCTACAAACTCCGGTAACTTATCCAACTGGGCGCAACCGACAGCAGCCTGCATATCGGTCATTTTCAAGTTGTAACCAACATGAGAATAAGTGTACTTGTGGTCATAGCCAAACGGCAAATCCCCCACCTGCCAGCCAAATCGCTTCCCGCAGGTATTATCTATTCCAGGTGGACACCAACAATCGCGGCCCCAGTCGCGGAAAGACTCGACAATCTTCTTGAGGCGAGTATCATTCGTCAACACCGCGCCTCCCTCACCCATAGTCATGTGATGCGCTGGGTAAAAACTCGCCGTTGATAGATGCCCAAACGTGCCAGTCTTTTTTCCTTGATAAAGGCTTCCCACCGCATCGCAATTATCCTCAATCACCCAGAGGTCATGCTTCTGTGCAAAAGTCATTACCGCCTCAATATTAAACGGATTACCCAATGTATGAGCAACCATAATGGCGCGAGTACGGGATGAAAAAGCAGCCTCTAACTGATCGGTATCGATATCGTAGGTGGGTAATTTTACATCCAAAAATACAGGCACTAACTGATTCTGAAAAATTGGATTCACAGTAGTAGGAAATCCAGCCGCAACTGTAATTACTTCATCCCCTGGTTGCAGCCGTTTATCCCCCAACTTCGGCGAAGTTAGTGCCGATAAAGCCAATAAGTTTGCAGAAGAACCTGAATTCACCAGCAGACAGTGCTTCACTCCCATCCACTCAGCAAACCTCTCTTCAAACTCAGCCGCATAGCGCCCAGTAGTCAGCCAAAAATCAAGCGACGCATCGACTAGCTGTACTAACTCGCGATCGTCAAATACTTTACCTGACACTGGGACATAAGTTTGACCAGGAACAAACTGTTTGTGGGCAAACTTAAACTGATGGTATGCTTCAACGGCCGCAAAAACCTGCTCTCTAAGCGCTTGCTCTTGCTGTGAACTACTAACTGGGCGCGGTGTGGCTTGGGTCATGGCGATCGCAAATCAATAATATAGTACAGGTATGAGTTCGGGAATCAATAGGTCACTCTACCATTGAATCATCAATCACACGTTGATCAAACAGGGATTTTCATCCATCAAAAATTGTTCATACCACTCGATTGTTTCTTTCAACCCTTCTTCTAGAGGATACTTAGATTCCCAAGCGAGCATTTTTCGCGCCTTATCTGCCGAGAGGTACTGATGTTTGATTTCATTCTTGGCCCGATTCAATACGACTGGCTCTAAATGACTCTTACCCATCAATTTCAAAACATTATCTACCATGCCCCGCACAGAAATTTGCAACTCGTTGCTGAAATTAAATGCTTCCCCTAAAATTTCTTTCCTATCCATGTGTTCCGCCAAATGGAGATAAGCTAAAACTCCATCCTTCACATAAAAATAGTCCCGGATAAAAGTGCCATCACTGCGGATGACTACCGGCTTGTCTCGTAATGCCGATCGAATTGTAGACGGAACAATCCGATTAAAATTCAAGTCTCCGCCGCCGTAAAAGTTGCCGCAGCGAGTAATGCACACGGGCAAACCATAACTGACGTAATAAGCCCGACTGATTAAATCAGCACAGCTTTTAGAAACATCATAAGGGTGTTCTCCTTGCAGCGAAGTTGTTTCGCTATAAGGCAACACTAGCTGGTCTCCATAGGCTTTATCGCTGGATGCTATGACAATTCGAGTCACACCACCGACGCGGCGACAAGCTTCTAGAATATTCCAAGTACCTTTAATGTTCGTTTCAAAAGTTGCAACAGGCTCTCTATTTGCAACTCCCACAATTGTCTGAGCTGCTAAGTGAAACACCGTATCGACTTCATACTCATTGATTGCTCGTTCTACCGTTGGCAAATCTTCGACACAACCGCGCACGATATTAATTTGCCGATACCACTCTCCAGCATACAGTCGGGATTGGGGAACCAAGTCACGGACTAATCCCGTTACCAAAGCCCCTCTTTCCAGCAACTCAGCCACTAACCAGTTGCCCAAAAGGCCTGTGCAACCTGTCACCAATACCGATCGATCTCGCCAAAATTCACTCATTCCCACACCCTCCAAGGAGCCTCTCCATTATCCCAAAGTTCGTTCAAATATTTATACTCGCGGTAAGTATCCATCGCAAAAAAGAAACCTTCGTGGCGGTAAGCCATCAATTGTCCCTGACCCGCTAACCGTTCTAGAGGTTCCCGTTCTAGAAAACAATCATCCCCGCTCAAATCTTCAAATATGCTGCGGTGAAGTACCAAAAATCCCGCACTAGCCCAGCCATCTATTTGAGGTTTTTCGGTGAATTCCCGAACTTGCCCTTGGTTGTCCACATCTAAAATACCATATCGAGATATCGGACGCACGGTACTAACAGTTGCTAGCTTACCATGAGACTTATGAAAATCGAGCAGCGCCCCAATATCTATATCAGCAACTCCATCACCGTAGGTAACCATAAAGGTATCTTCTGTAATGTATTTCTCCACCCGTTTCACCCGCCCCCCAGTCATGCTGTCAGGCCCTGTTTCCGCGAGTGTCACCTTAAAATTTTGCTCCTGGTGTTCCTCGTGATAGGTAATCTGATTTTGGCGGCCCAAGCAAATAGTAAAATCATTATTCATAGCTTCATAATTCAGGAAATACTCCTTAATCATGTTGCCACGATAGCCCAAACACACAATAAAGTCCCGCAAACCGTAATGGGCATAGGTCTTCATAATATGCCAAATAATTGGTCGTCCGCCCACATCAACTAGGGGCTTAGGACGAAATTCTGTTTCTTCTCGCAGACGAGTACCCAAACCGCCGGCTAAAATTACTACTTGCATATTGTTGAATTAACTTAAAGTTAAGCTGAAAAGACTAAGCTTGAGCAGATGAATTTACTTTAGCATAATGTGGAGCGTTCGGAGTATGTGTATCCGTTAATCCTATTGAGCTTATTTTTTTTTACATTTCACTCCCCTGCTTTACTGAATTGACGCTATGCTTTACTGAATTGACGCTATGCTTTACTGAATTGACGCTATTTTTAACCCTGGGTTCAATCTCTATACAAATTCAATTGTTGGAATAAATTATACCAAGAGTGAAAAACATCCGGGGGAATAGCCCGGGCTAAATATTTTTGATGAACATCTGTCCAGGCTTTTTGACCCATAGTTTCTCTCAGTTCTGGGTTAAGTATTAACTCCCTTAACGCATTGGCCCAATCTTCGGTGGTACGGCACAAGTAGCCATTTTGACCATGTTGAATTGCCACTTGAAACGGAATGACATCAGACGCTACAGTTGGTATTGACATAATACCTGCTTCAAAATATTTTAGTTCACTCTTGCACTCTGTAAATTCATTGTTTTGTTCTAATGGTGCTAGGTTAATGTCGATTATTCTGTATAACTTAGGTAGTTCCTGCCATTCTCTGTAAGGCTCGATATCAATTCGATGCTTAAATTGCTCAAAACTATCGGGAATATCCAACAGTCCTACTATCATCAAACGAACTTGAGGAAACTCTGACATGATCTTTAAGAGGGCATTCCCGCACTCGGCAAAATCTTTCTGATGAGTTTTTGTCCCACTAAAGTAAGCGATGCGAATTAAACCATCTTCTATTTTTTCCATCAAACGAGCCTGCATCGCTAACTTTTCCATTTCGGAACTCATCAAGTTACGGGAAACTAGGATGGGTTTATTTGGCAGATAATTGATTAACTCTGAGCCTAACTTTTCTGTAGTGACGATCGCCCCATCACATATAGACAAAGCTTGCTGGCATCTCTTAACTTCATCTTTGTACATAATCTTTTCTTCGATACTCATACTGCGATAAGCATCATTATGTTCTAGTTTGAAAGGATCGAACACTAAATCATCTGTACTATATAGCACCTTAGTTCCACCTTGGCGAGCCGCTAAGACAAATTGCTCAAATTCATTAGTGTGAGCCTGTCTGTGGGCAATTACTATGTTGTATTGATTTTTCAAGATATCTTCGTAGGGAAATACATCAGGTGGGAAGGTATCAACACTAAAACCCATATTTCTTAATAACTCAGCTTGATGTAAAACTCGATACCAGTAGGAGCCAGCAGGACAATCACTGATCATACCAATTCTGATACCAGTAGTTTGATTAATTTGGGCAGATTCTAAAGATATTAGATTGGTATAGTTGGTCAAATCTAATTCGACAGGAATACGACATATTTTGGCATTAACTAAAAACTGAATATACCAAGTAGTATTAGCTGCATCATCGGGTAAGGATATGTAATCGTGGACTCCGACAACATGGTGAATTGGATAAGCTACTACCACATCAGGACGTGGAGTAGTGTTGAGTAGCTTGATAAATGTGCCAGAATCGTTACAAAAAGCTGGTTGTCCGAGCAAATTCTCTTTGAGAGTGGCGATCCAACATGAGAGCAGAATATCACGGGTATTAATTGGGTCACTAGGTTTTGGTGAGTCCAAGCAGTAATCAAATAAATTCTGGTTTTGGGAAATTTCTTCGAAATTGGGCTGCCTAGATTTTTCTATCGTAGTACATACACTTTGGAGCCATAGTTGAGAATTATCTAGTTGTTTTTTGACTCGTTCGATCAACGACAACTCAGATGACTCAGGACATGGTTCCAGTTTTGGGAAAGTTTTTATTGTTTCTGATGGTTGAGATGCTTTGATAGGTAAGATTTCCTGTTGGGGTACGGGTAGCTCTAACTTTCTCAAAATACAAATAAATTCTTCTTCATTTTTTTGGATCAACTCAATATCAAAAGGCAAGTTTAATTTTTGCTGGCAATAAAGCAATAATTCTATAAAACTGCTTTGTTCCCATACATGAAAATGAATGCTATAATCTATCCCTAGTAAATGTTGTACCCGTTCTTCCACTTCCTTTTCAGGAGCTTTTTGTACTAGGTTAACCCACTCTTCATAATGGTCTTTTTTTGACCACTCTGGGCCGTCGGTATAATCACGAATTAGATGGTCTAATGGGGTTAAGGGCCGATCGCGATCAAAGGTATATCTTTTATCAGGTACAGCCATATAAATAATGCCGCCTGATTTTAGCACTCTCAAATTTTGTTTAATTGTGCCGATGGGATTTTGACAATGCTCGATCGTATGATTGGCAATAACAAAATCTAAGCTACCATCAGCAATAGAATACAAGGTTTCGCCATCATCAATAATATCAACATCAACTAATTGGTGTTGGGCTAATTCTGGATAATGTCTTCTCAATTCCGATACGGGTAGTCTGTCTAAATAACGAACTCGGGCTGTGTGGGGAACAGGTAGTGGCCCGTGTAACGCCCCCACCTCTATGCCATCGCCGGATATATATTGTTGAGCAATGCTATCTCTAATGTTTAAACTCATGGGACTATTCTCCTAATGGGTATGTTTGTGAACAATAATACAGTTTAGACTATCAATACTTTCGCCGATGTGCCAAATATGGGCTTGAGAACCCAATCACGATGTAGGGGTGAACGGTGTTCTCCCTTTTGAGCTATTTTACCTTACCTTGGATAGGATGGATTGACGAGTCAACTGCTGCCATTCTGACATTCCTAGCAATTGGCTCGAATCAAACCCAGAGCCATTCTCTGACGAAAAGTTGGCAAAACTTTCCAGCCAGTTAACCATAGTCTCAGTCCGGGATAATGGTGTATGTTGGAGGGATTGTTGTAATGATTTAACCATTTGGCGATAATCACCATGCTGATAGGCATACCAAGCCTCCCAAACTAGCAGTCTATATTGTGTTTGCTTAGGTGAGTTGGTATTATCGCTAGCTAAGAAACGCTCGAATCGTAATCTATATAATTGTTTTTGATTTTGGTCAATTTCAGACTGTTTTTGGTGCAATTGAGACTCTAGTTTTGCCAAATTGAAGGTCATATTCGTTGATTCAGTTTGTTGGTAATTGAGTTGTTCTTTTAATTGCTGTTTAGCCGCATGCAAGGCTGCCATTTGTTGGTGAAATTGACTTAACATAGTTTCTTTTACTTGCAGTATTTGATGAAGTTTATCCACAAGTTTTTTGAGTTCCTCTATCTCAGTAGTTGACTTATTTAATAACTCATCTTTTGTTTCACCTAACTGTTGAAATTCAGCAAATCCCTGGTGAGTTTTTTGTAATTTTGTTTGATACTCTACCAAGATGGTTTCAGTTTGGCGCAGTTGAGTTTGTGACTGCTCTAACAAACTTAATAGTTGATTGTTTTCTTCTTGTTGATTAAGAAATTGAGCTTGTGACTTTTCTAAGTCCGAGCGAGATTGCTGTAACTGCTGGTTAGATTCTTCTACTACAGCTTCGGTTTGGCGCAGTTGAGTTTGTGACTGCTCTAACAAACTTAATAGTTGATTGTTTTCTTCTTGTTGATTAAGCAATTGAGCTTGTGAGTTTTCTAAGTCCCAGCGAGATTGCTGTAACTGCTGGTTAGATTCTTCTACTACAGCTTCGGTTTGGCGCAGTTGAGTTTGTAACTGCTGTAACAAACTTAATAGTTGATTGTTTTCTTCTTGTTGATTAAGCAATTGAGCTTGTGACTTTTCTAAGTCCGAGCGCGTTTGTTCCGCTGTTTCTTGATATTCCTTCAACACAATTTCATTTTCTTGTACTCGGTGGTGATATTGTGCTAACACAAGTTCGCTTTGCTGCCTCAACATTTCAGCCTGCTTTAATACTGACTGATATTGTATTAATTCCGAGCGCGTTTGTTCTAATTCTGACTGAGATTGTGTTAATTCCGAGCGCGTTTGTTCTAATTCTGATTGGGCTTGGTTATAATTCGCTTGAATTGCTCTGGAAGAAATTATACCAAAAATGTCTTGCTGAGTTGCTAAACCTGTTAAACTATTAAAATCAAAGGAATATTTGTTTTTTAACTTTCCAGCTATTTCTGCATTACTGCACATCTGATAAAGCAGCTCAAATCCAAAATATTTAAGTGCCGGACCCTCAATCTGTAGTGCCATTTTAGCTAGAAAAAACGGAACTAATTCTGTTTCAATTTCGCCAATGCTGGCAGAAACACCTACTTCGGGTATATTAGTCATCAAAGGAAATATTTTCAAGAATTCTTCAATCACCAAAGGATTTAGATAATTTCTCAAAACTTGACTAATTTCTAAAGTAGTTCTAGTTGCAACATCGGCTCTATTACCACTGGCATTAGCTTCATTGGCCCGTAGCCGGAATTTTGTTAGATTTTCTGGCATGATATGAATATCATATCTCATACAAAGCCTAATCCAAAAATCCCAATCGGGCAACTGAGCGTATCTTTCATCATAAACTCCGGTCACTGCATAACATTGTTTACGAATCAGAACACTGGGATGACATAAGCAATTACAATAAAAAAAGAAATGTTTTAACCATTGAAATCTATTGCGATTAGGTTGGATAAATATCTTTTGATACCAATGATCTTTGTCGGGAAAATCATTACTATTTTCATCCATAATCTGGGCAGAAGTAAATACTGCCCCAATTTCTTGATGTTCATCTAAAAATTTAACCTGCTTTTCCAGTTTCTCTGGCAACCAAGCATCATCCGAATTAATGACAGCTATATATTCTCCCTTAGCTTCATTAATACAATTATTCATCGCCGCACAAGCACCCTGATTTTGCGGAAAGCAAAATAGCTTGATTCGCGGATCGTCAAATTTTTTAATTACATCGACGGTTCGATCGGGCGAGCCATCATCTGTAATAATAAATTCAAAATCTTGATAAGTTTGGTCGAGGACGCTTTGAATCGTCTCAGCTACAAATTTTTCGTGATTGTAGGAGGCCATGACTACTGATACTTTAGGCATACTCTAACTACTCCTTGTCTGAATTAACAATGTTGTTACCACTGGGATTAAAATTAAAAATAGTCTTACTCTCGGTTATGTTGAAATCTAACCACTTTTTTACTCAATCACAAAACAAGTTTTATTTCTTTGGTCGTCTCACTACTTAAATAATATTTGTTAATTAATAAGATGTGGGCTTTTTTTCTAATTTTACTCTTACTTCTTCACCCTGTGCAACGACTAACCGGATTATCTCACACAGTTGACTAACTTCGCCTAACCCGACTGCGATACCCGTCGGCAGCACCAACACGCGTCGCACCAGTTTCTCTGTTTCTGGCAGCAGTAGTCCTGCATGGGGAAAGTAAGAGCGATAAGGTTCCATTTGATGACAACCTGGATAGAAATAGCGACGAGCGAGCACATTCTCAGCAGAGAGAATATTTATTAGTTGGTCGCGAGTGACTTTAGTCACATATTCATCAACCTCTAGTACAACGTATTGATAATTACATTTTTCTTGGTCTCCGTATGTAAATAAGGAAATGCCAGGAATGCCAGCGAGTTCATGCTGATACTGCTTGTAATTGGCATAATTGATAGAGATAAAGTCATCCAGACTTTCCAGGGATGTCAATCCCATTGCAGCCGAGACTTCGCTCATTTTACCATTAGTGCCGATGTAGACAACATTATCATAACCGGCAAAACCAAAGTTTTTCATCAAACGTATTTTAGCAGCTAGTTCGTCGTTATTCGTGACGATCGCGCCGCCCTCAAAGGTATTGAAAAATTTGGTAGCATGGAAACTGAAGACTTCCGCCTCACCAAAGTTCCCAATCATTTGTCCCTTGTAGGAGCAACCAAAGGCATGGGAAGCGTCAAACATCAACTGGAGGTTGTGTTTCCGAGCAATCTCGGTTAAGGCTTCAACATCACAAGGTTGCCCCCATACATGAACCCCAATAATACCACTGGTGCGAGGCGTAATCATTTCCTCGACTCGCCAAGGGTTGATGGTGTGGGTGCGAGGGTCTACATCGCAAAAAACAGGCGTTATCTCTTGCCATTGCAAGGCGTGAGCTGTAGCGATGAATGTGAAAGAAGGTACAATCACCTCACCACAAAGCCCTGCGGCTCTAATGGCAAGTTCCAGCGCTACTGTCCCGTTACAGGTGGCGATACAGTGCTTAACCCCTAGTAGGCTACCGATTCGCAGTTCTAATTCTTGCACATAAGGGCCGTTGTTGGTTAGCCATCTCCTGTCTAGCATATCATTGATGCGTTTGAGGAGGGAGGCGCGATCGCCGATGTTGGGCCTTCCGACATGGAGTGGTTCGTTAAATGCGGGGGGAGCGCCAAATATAGCTAAGTCTTCTAGTTGCATTAATTTCTGGGTACTGGTAATAACTTCAAATGTAATTCAAACTTTTGCCTGGCCAGATTAATTTCTAGTCCTGTGTATCCAGCAAAAGTTAAACAACGAATTAGATTAATCAACTCTCGGCCGCTCATTGATTCCCAGTCACAGTTTTGTTTGAGATTAAAAAAATCTTTTTTTGTATGATAGCTACCCCCTTCTGGCTGAGGACAAGCAGGAATATCTTGATCGTTAATAATTTTAGGCCAATACTTTAAAAATAAATCTTTTTCAGCTTGTCTAACTCTTTCAAACAAACTACCTCCTGTGTCAACAGGATAATATTCTACCTGAGTTTGACCAACTATTGAACCTTCATCTATACCGTTATTAATTTCATGTAAAGTTGCACCCGCAGGGGTTTCTTCCCATAAAGCCCAAAATATAGGATAATACCCGCGTCCCCAAGGTAAATAGCCTGGGTGAAGATTGTAAATTTTTGAATATTTTGAGATTATTTCCCCTCTAAAGATAATAGGATAATGTACAGAAAATCCTATTTTTGATGGCTGAAAATCAATAAAATTAGGATTGGACATTTCTACTGCTAGATTATAACTGACGGCTATATCGGCGATCGCCTCATCTGTGGTAAATACTCGGGCGATAAATTCAGTGGATACATTTTGTAATGTCCATATACCTAAATCGCCTCCTAAATACAAGTCAACTTTTGTCATAAGGATTAATTATTTTTCTACTTAAGAGAAGATTTTGGACCCATGCACTCAGAGATTAATCGTAATCTTGGATTCATTTGATAATCAATGTTGAAAACCCGTTGGAAGGCTAATTGTCCCTGCTTAGCCAGTTCAGACAATTTATTATAATTTTGCCAAAAATATTCTATCGTTTCACATATTTCTTCAACATTTAAACTAATTATAACAAGTTCTTCTCTATCTTTAAAAGCCACGTTAAGATTGAGACAATCAGTACAAAATAATGCCACACCTGACAAGGCAGCTTCAGCACAAGCCCCTGTGGGAAACCCATCGAAGGCCCCAGGAATATAAGCTGGTCTATTTGGAGATAAGATTAAATCCATACCTGAATAAAAATCAGGGAAAAAATCGGTTGTTTTTTGACCATAAAAAGTTATGTTATTTTCTAGCACGATAACATCTATGTCAGTGGGTTCATGTCCACCAACAATATGAAAATGAAAATCATCATGTTTAGATGCTAGCTTTTTAGCTACTTCTATAAAAAGATCATAGCCTTTATGAAGTCCGGTAGGTTGATATTTATAAGCAACAAAACAAATATCAAAGGTGAATTTATTCTGTTTGTAATACTTTTTTGGGTAAAGGTTACTGGTTAATTTATCGCTCGGAACTACACATCCATAAATAAATTCAATTTGCTTGGGAGTACAGAACTTTTTATCAATTAAATATTCGTAAGTATTTCTTTGCGTAACGATCACTTTCTTGAAATTTGGGGATGCAAATACTCTTGTTAGTTTGTGGTTGGTGGCTTCTTCCTCAATGTGAAATCCTCCACCAGGATATAGAGTAAACACAAAGGGTAGATGGTTTTTTTCGATAAAATCTATAAAGTTAAAAATATTATTTAGAAAAATAGTATATATTAACTTAGCCTTAACTAACCGATTAAAATCAAATTCCATTACTTTTCCTTTAAATTGAGGATAAAAACATTCATATTCCTGGACAACATCGGCTAAACCAATATTTTGCCCCAGCAAAGAAAAAGCTGTAGCAGTAGATAGCACCAATGAATTAGGACAAGTATTTAAGTAATAGTTATATTCAGCAATTCTAAAAGCGGATAACCGTAAAGGAAAAATGTCATCTAGTATTACTAAATCGTAATTCTGACTATGAGATGATACTTCTAGTTCGGATTTAATTTTTTCTAGCCATATTTGAGACTTTTCTAAATCAGAGCGAATTTTTCGCAAGTCCATTTAAGATTTCCTCCTTTTTTCTCTTAGTTTCAATGCCAGTTCATAAAGGTACATATCTTCCTTATTTAAAAGGGATATTTTTTCTATTAGCTTACGATCGTTCATCAAGGTTGAGAAGTTATCGTGGTAGTTAGGGTATTTATTATCATTAACTGTTTGCACTGTAAAATCAGACCACTTCATTAAGTGCTTTAACTCAATTATATCTTCAGTAATATATTCGTGAATACCAACAAAATCAAACTCACTCAAGTCTAGACCTCGACAATAGTAATTAGAGATTTGGTTTTGCATCGCAGGTAACTCAACAAAATCATAGATATCTAGGTTAATCTCTGCTATGAATTTACTAACTGGATCGGCCGCCCATGTTGCCGGTTCACTCAAAATGAAATAGTACGCCGAAATGATCCTTTGAATAGGATTTCTTAGCCAGACTACTCTTTTAGATTTTGGAAAGTATCCTTCATACTTGGCAATGGGAAAATGACCATGTATTGCTTTGATATTTGCACTAATCAAATTATTTATCAATTCTGATTTAGCTTGAGGAATTGCCTTCAGTACATGAAACAACACAGGGTGTATCTGCTCTTTATAGTCATTGAATAAGTCTTTTTCATATACTTGCTGGAGAACGGAGTTAAAAAAAGAACCCGCTGTTTTGGGGACATGAACAAAAATTATTTCTACTGAGGATTCAGGTATTTCCAGGGAGGCTGATTGTGTCCTTTGAAACTTGTTTCCTTGCACTTGCGATAACCAAGAGCGCGAGCACTCCAAATCTTCCCTAATCTGCTGTAACTTATCATTAAACATTTTGCCCAAACCTCCTGCTTATTGATTTTTATTTAAGTGGGGAAAGTCTTCTCTAAGTGGAGAAAAACCAAGAAATTTACAAAGTTGGCCATAAAATTCTTCCGAAGCCATGTTAATTACTAAAAGTGCATCACTTATATTTTATCTTTAATGGGAGATATTTGCTTTCACCCAACTGAAGAAAAATTAACTTAAATTCGATCGAGGCCGTTCACTGCGATCGCCCTTGAAAAAAAATCATCTCCTCAGCCTGTTTTACTTCTATATCAAACTCACAGGATAAAACCTAACAGGCTCAATAAACTCGCTTTCAAATATGCGACCGATCACATAACTTAAATTAGCTGTATCAGGGGGTATCCCGTCCTTCATCTTTCGATAATCGCGATCGTGACTAATCACACCTTGGTTAGTATAAGCTATCCACTGACCCCGATATTTTTTCAACTCTCGGCGATTAGCCTTATACCACTCCTTAGCTGTCGCATATTCTGCTGCCATATTTTCACCCCATACTTTTCCATCAACTCATCCTCGCCTCCACCATCATCCGCACCACATCGGGCATCTTATACTTCGGCTCCCATCCCAACTTTTGCTTCGCCTTAGCCGGATTTCCCCTCCCCACAGCAATATCCGTCAGCCTGTAAAGACTTGCATCGGTTACTAAATGTTCCTGCCAATCCAAACCCGCAGCAACAAACGCTGTCTGCACAAACTCCTCCAAAGGATAACTTACACCCGTGGCAATTACATAATCGTCCGGTTCTTCCTGCTGCAACATCAAATACATCGCCTCCACATATTCCGGGGCCCAACCCCAGTCCCGCTGCACTGAAATATTTCCCAAATGCAGTTTTTCGGAACTGCCGGCAGCAATTCGGCACACCACAGATACAATTTTTTGGGTGACGAACCTCTCCGGCCGCAGCGGCGACTCGTGATTGAATAGAATACCAGAACACGCAAACAAATTGTACGCTTCCCGATAATTTGCTACTTCCCAAAATGCCGTTGCTTTCGCTACCGCGTAAGGACTTCTGGGGCGAAAAGGCGTATTTTCATCCGCTGCACTGCCTCCGGTATCCCCAAAACATTCGCTGGAACTGGCATTGTAAAGTTTAATTTTGCCGCCAGTAAACCGAATTGCTTCTAAAAGATTCAATGTGCCTGTGGCAATGCTTTCGAGGGTTTCTACGGGCTGTTCAAAAGACAGACCGACGGAACTTTGACCTGCTAGATTGTACACCTCATCTGGCTCTATTTTGGCAAGCACTTGCAAGACGCTGCGAAAATCGTTGAGAGACATAGATTCTAGTTTTACTCTGTCTCGGATGCCCAAACGAGCCAGGTTTCCGAAACTAGAAATTTGGGCGTCCCTGGAGGTGCCGCAAACTTCATAACCTCGATCGAGCAAAAGTTTCGCTAAATAAGCTCCGTCCTGACCTGAGATACCACAAATCAGTGCTTTTTTCATATAAACTATTTACTTTGATGATTCGGCGGTTGAAACCGATCCTACACAAACAAAATCTGCCTCCGCAGACTAAGAAGTAGGTTGGGTTTGCTATCGTTCAACCCAACTTACATATTTTGGATTTTACTTAAGCTGACTGTCGGCCACTCCCTAGTCCGCCAGGGAATGAATTCCCTGTCTAATAGCTAAAGTCCTCTTAAGAGGACTAATGAGTTTAAAAGTCTTCTTCTGACTTTTTTTAAGAAGACTAATAAGTTTAAAAGTCTTCTTCTCAGTCCTCTTAAGAGGACTTTAGCTTTGAGGCAGGGGTTTCAACCCCTGCCGGACGGCTGGACTGCCGGAAAGAAGTCAGGGATCTAACCTTCCCAACGTTCGGCGACCAATTCAGCCAAGTCAACCACCCGCTGACTGTAGCCCCACTCATTGTCGTACCAAGCCAAAACCTTCACCATGTCGCCATCCATCACCAGCGTCAAGCTGGAATCCAGAATCGAAGAAGCATCACTTCCGCGATAGTCGCATGAAACTAAAGGCAAATCGTTGTACTCCAAAATCCCTTTCATGGAGCCTTCGGCGGCTTCTTTGAAAACTTGATTTACTTGCTCGGTAAAAGTCTTTTTCTCTACCTGAGCCACAAAATCAACTACCGACACATTAGGAGTCGGGACGCGCATGGCGATACCATTTAACTTGCCCTTCAATTCTGGAATCACCAAAGCCACAGCTTGTGCTGCTCCGGTAGAAGTCGGCACAATATTCATTGCTGCCGCCCGGGCCCGCCGCAAGTCGCGGTGGCTAGCATCCAGCAAGCGCTGGTCGCCAGTATAGCTGTGGGTAGTGGTCATCATGCCTTTGACGATGCCAAAATTTTCGTGCAGCACTTTCAGTACAGGAGCCAGACAGTTGGTAGTACAGCTAGCATTGCTGATGACTGTGTAGTCACTGTGCTTGTAGTTGTGGTGGTTGACTCCCATCACATAAGTGCCAACTTCAGAACCCTTGCCGGGAGCGGTAATTAGCACTTTTTTAGCGCCGGCAGTGATATGCTTCGATGCACCAGCTTGGTCAACGAAGACGCCGGTTGATTCAATAATCAGATCAATACCCCAATCTTTCCAAGGCAAGTTTAGCGGGTTGCGATCGCTCACGCATTTAACTGTCTTCCCATTTAGGGTAATGGAATTTTCATCCGCACTGATGTCCACATTCTTCAACGTTCCCATCATGGAATCGTATCTGAGCAAGTGAGCATTACTTCTGGGATCGGAAGTGTCATTAATAGCTACCAACTCTAGCTGGCTGTTTTCTCTGCCCAGCCAGCAGCGCGCAAAACTGCGCCCGATACGTCCAAAACCATTGATCGCGACTCGAATCACTTTAGTACCTCCTAACGATGGCAGCCCCTAGCTCAGGCTTAAATTTTGGAAAAATTTAAGAATTGACTTTTGACATTCTCACCGGACTAAAGCCACGGTGATTCCCAAACCTCACGATTTGAGTTTCTGCTTCATCGCAACTGCCTCCACCCACAAGGAGTTTTCTGGTCTTATGTTCGCTCCACAGACTAACCCCGCTAGCCCAGCGGTTTTTATGCGTCGAATACCTAAAAGGAATTCTTATCTGTTGTTTTGATTCCAGGGATGTTTACCATTGCCCTATCCTCTTTTCCCGGTCTACCGATTTGTCTGCGCCGCCAGTTGTACTGGACTTCGCTCGTTAGGCTGTCTGAATCCATCGTCGCGGGTGGGTCATTGACCAAACTATAGTTTAATATAAAGCGGTCTTAAAACGACGGGGTTTCCGCCCACCTTTCTGATGACACCAGATCATATCGCAAAGCTCGATCCTTTCTAACTTTTTGTGTTTATCAAAAAACCTGAACTTTTCTAGAAGGCTGAAATTGCAAGGCAGAAGGCATTAGGCTTTCTGCTGCTGCTTACTGATGTTACAAAGTAAACGATTTCTTAGAATATTCGGGTAAATCATTGTAGAACCTGGTAATATGGTTGGAAAACGCAAAAATACCCCCTAGCGATGACCAGATATGTCACACCACGAGAAGCTTGCAAAATCTTGCAAGTCTCAGACAAAACCCTTAGAAACTGGGAACTTGTCGGCAAAATATCAGCAATCAGAACTCCCTCTAACCAGCGACGCTATGATATCGACAGCGTTCTCGGAACCGGACATGACCGAGTTACAGCCATCTACGCCAGGGTCAGCAGCTACAAACAGCGCGAAGACCTTGATAGGCAAGTCAGTTACCTCCAAAGCCTCTATCCGCAAGCTAAAGTCTTTAAAGACATCGGAGGCGGACTCAACTTCAAAAGAAAAGCGCTTCTTGCCCTTCTGGGACAAGTCATGTCAGGAGATATCTCAGCAGTTGTGGTCGGACACCAAGACAGACTGTGCCGGTTTGGTGGCGACCTTATCAAATGGATCTGCGAGCAAAACAATTGCCAACTCATGGTTCTCAGCAGAAACGAGTTGTCTCCAGAACGAGAAATGGTTGAAGATGTGCGACATGAAGTCGTGCGATTAGTGGAATCTGTTCCACAAGAACTGAGGAGCCTTCTTCTCCAGGAAATTCTTTCTTCCTGTTCCCATGTAAAAGGGTCATAGAGACCCCGCCAGTGTTCAGAGTAAGTAATGAAATGGGCATTAAGCAAGGCACAGAAGCTTAATATACTCTTAGCCTAAAAGGGTAAATCAAGCGAGGGAAAGTCTCATGAGGGTTAACGAAAGTGAATCTTCCTAAGTTCCGTTATCCATTAAGATGTGAAATCAGGCTGATACACATCAACCAAAAGGTAAGTAGAGCGGTAGTTAGATGTCTTCAATAACTACGGAAGAACTAAGCCTCTACCGGAATATAGAAGGAACCCAAATGAGACGGATGTTCAACGCACGAAACATGGTAAGCCCTATGGGTTCTCATCCTTATGAGTAAACCAACCGCAAGGAAGGTGAAAACCTAGAGGGTAAAGGAGGTTGGAGAAAGCAAACGCTCTTGTGTAATGCAAGAGATAAGGGTTCAAAATTTGCCCCGAATCGAAAGATTGCAAACTTCCAACTGGTCTTAAACGATAAAACACTGTAAAGAATCCAAACCAAGATGGAAGATAGAACCAGTAATGGTATCGGAATCACGGAACTCAATTCAGAATGGGCAAACCTTAACTGGAAGTCCATTAAGAAGAATGTTAGGAAACTAAGACAGCGAATTTATCGGGCAACCCAGAACAAAGAGTGGAATAAGGTTAGAAACCTTATGAAACTTATGCTACGGAGTTATTCTAACCTGCAATTGTCTGTAAGACGAGTTACTCAGGAGAATCGGGGGAAGGGAACGCCAGGTATTGATGACCAGACAATTCTTAACCCAGCACAAAGAATACAACTAATCCAAGAAATGGGAAATTATACTCCTTGGAAGGCAATTCCAACCAAAAGAGTTTACATACCTAAATCCGACGGTAAGAAAAGACCTTTGGGCATTCCGACTATCAAAGACCGAGTATTACAGGCAATAGTTAAAAACTCTTACGAGCCGCATTTTGAATCTAAGTTTGAAGCTAATTCGTATGGCTTTAGACCAGGTAGAAGTACCAATGACGCAATAGAGCAATGCTTCAGTCGTCTACAAAAAGGTAAAGACACATGGGTTCTTGATGCCGATATCAAAGGAGCTTTTGACAACATTAACCACGACTTCATCCTCGACGCAATCAAAGAGCTTCCAGGAAAAGAGCTAATTAAACAATGGTTAAAGGCAGGTTACGTTGAAGCTGAGGTATTCAACCCTACAACTAGCGGAACCCCCCAAGGTGGCATAATAAGCCCCCTACTGGCGAACATTGCACTAGACGGATTGGATAAGCTTCTTACGAAGTACACAAAAATATCCACCCAAATCCGAAAAAGTGGTAAGAGACAGGGGCAGCAAGAGAACGTAAAATCACCAAAATACGGATTTATCCGATATGCTGATGATTTTCTAATCACCGCTAGAACCGAGGAAGATACTAAAGCAGTAGTGCCTATAGTCGAGGACTGGTTGAAAGAAAGAGGACTGACTTTAAACCAAGACAAAACCACTATCGCCTAGATAGGTACAGGAATTAACTTTCTTGGGTTTAATCTACGACAGTATAAAGGAAAACTATTAACCAAGCCTCAAAAGGAAAAAGTTTTAGCATTCCTTCAAGAACTGCGTGACTGGTTGAGAGTAAATAAAAGCCTTCCACAAGATGTCGTAATAACACATCTCAATCAACAGCTAATCGGATGGGCTAACTACTACAGAGCGGGGGTGAGTAAAGAAACATTCTCTTACGTTGACCACATGGTTCACAAAATGCTGTGGGCATGGGCAATCAGGAGACACCTGAAAAAGGGTAAAGAGTGGGTGAAGAATAAATACTTCCGCGAATTAAAAGGGAAGGAATGGAACTTCACAACAGAGGTGCCAGACAGACATGGAAAACCCAAAATAGTATCTGTAAGAAAAATTTCTCAGATACCAATTATACGCCATATCAAAGTCAAAGACACCTCATCACCCGATGACCCCACCCTAGCCAAATACTGGGAACAACGGCGAACCTCCACCGGAAAAATTCGATGGGATAAAAAGTCCAAATACTTTAAAGTCGCTGAAAACCAGAAATGGAAATGCCCAGTATGTGGCGAAAATCTGTTCAACGGAGAAGAACTACATCTTCATCACATAACGAAAGTTAAAGATGGAGGTACAGAAGATGAGGTCAATCTCGTCCATGTACACAAAGCCTGTCATATACACATACACACAGGTAAGCAATCTGGAAAGCCATAGGCTTGAGCCCTATGATGCGTAAGTATCAAGTACGGTTCTTAGGGGAGGGGGATATGGTGACATATGCCTCCTTACCCGACATCCTTGCCATCATCCACGTCTTTAGCAGCCGACTCTATGGTTTGCGAAAATACAAATCTGCTATCAAAGAAGATTCGAGTTTACCCGGAAACCAAGCTAGCAGCGAAGTGGAGGAGTTGGATTGCAGCAAGTAGATGGTGTTACAATCAAGCAATTGCTATCCTGAAAGATGAAAAAATTGGTAAGTATGGCTTAAGGAAGAAAATAATGGACTCAGCCCCTAGTTGGGTGTCTGAACAACCTTACAATCCGCGTCAAATGGCAGTGTTCCAAGCTTTTGAAGCACACAAAGCAGCTAAAAAGACAAAAGGAACGGCAAAATTTAGAAGCCGTTTCGACGCATCTGAGACTATCCGATTTCAAACGTCCAATTGGAAACTAGGAACTTTTTACCCACTTTCTACTAAGGAACTAACATTCAAGTCATCGGAGCCCATTATCGAGGTAATGCAGCACGAACCGACACTTAGCTTGATTAACAGGCAATGGTTTATTTGCTATGCAATTGATGTACCAAAAATCAAGCCAATTGAGAGCGATTTAGTTATTGCTTTAGATCCGGGTGTCAGAACTTTTCTTACTGGTTTTGATGGTAGTGACTTCATCGAAATAGGAAAAAACGATATCGGTCGTATCTATCGCCTAGCAAGGCATCTAGACAAATTAATGTCCCGTATTGGAGTAAGTAAAGGGAGAGAGTTCAAGCGACTAAGGTATTGCCTGCGAAAATCAGCAGCCCCAATCAGGAGCAAGATTAAAAACTTGGTCAATGAACTACACAAGAAAGCTGCAAAATATTTGACAAGCAAGTACAAGTTAATTTTCTTGCCAACCTTTGAGACACAACAAATGGTCAAAAAAGGCAAACGCAGGTTGGCGACTAAAACGGCTAGAGCGATGGTTACGTTGAGCCATTATCGCTTTAAACAAACGTTGAAGCATCAAGCTACCAAGCATGGTGGTGTTGTAGTAGACGTGACAGAAGAGTACACATCGAAAATCTGTTCCAAATGTGGACACGTTCATTCTAAATTAGGCGGGTCTAAAATATTTAAATGTCCAAAGTGCGGACACACTCTGGACAGGGACAAAAATGGCGCTTTCAATATTTTATTGAAAGCTTTGAGAGATACCTCCTTGATAGGAGAGCTTGCTGCTTTTTCTATCTTGCCATACACGGTGATTCCTGGCTTAGTTCGGGATTTACCGGGTTAAATGTATCTGGTAAAGCTGATGGGCTGCAATATAAGTCCCGACAACTTCCGGGACTAAGTAGCGGAGGTCGAGCCTTTCGGCGCAGCAGCGGCGGATGTGGCTGGACGAAATCTCGATCGCACGCATGGACAGCACTTCCCAGCGAATTTCCACGTCCACAAGAGCCATTTGTTCGGCAACTCGTCGGCCCACAGCAGTCGCCTGAACCTGCATCCTGTCTCCCCCGGAATCGAGGGGTTTTCCACCCGGATAATCTCCCCACTCGGACAGTCCCCCACTCTCCTTGCTTTCTGCTGTCACTCGATCTCCGTGAGTCGGACGTGGGGCCACCAACCAGTCGCACAACCGGGCAATTTCGGCGCACCGGTGCCATTTGGGAAGAGTAAGGAGTGCGTCACTACCAATAATCCAGTACCAGCGATGATCGCCGGGATACAATTTTTGCAAATACAGCAGGGTGTCGATCGCAAAACAACTGCCTCTGGGATTGGCCGACCGCGGCGAAATTACGAAGTCTGGGCGATCGGCGATCGCCAGAGCAAGCATTTCCCGCCGCTGCTCAAAACTTGCCAAATCCGGGCGCTCTTTGTGAGGAGGAGAGCGATCCGGTACCCAAATGACTCGATCGAGAGCAAATTGACTCGCAGCCGTTTCGGCTACCAACACGTGACCCCAGTGAACCGGGTCAAAAGTCCCCCCCAAAACCGCTATTTTCCCCATATTTCCCCCAAATCAGGATTAATACAGACATCGCGCCAATTTTCTGTTTATACGCTTTTAACCATAAGCTCGTTTATGAGAAAACCCTCGCTTTACATCGGCGACAAACCCCTAGACGACCCTAGTTTCGACGATCGTCCTGGACGCTGAAACCGGTTTTTTCAACCCCCTTAATTCGTCCAAACCTTCAATAAGACTTAAAAAACCCGCTTCTGAGCGTCGGAGTGGTTTCGGGACTGGATGATTAACCTTGCCAATATTAATCCCAACTTGTTTCTCGTTTTGCGATCGACCGCCTGAGCATTCGTTTGTGGGCTACCGAAAAAGTTTTGACGGTAGATATACTTAGCGCACTGGTAAAAATTTTAAGGACTGCCAAGAGCGTCGATCGGCTTCTCGATCAAAACCAATGATTTGGTTTGATCTATGGCTTTGCGACTATTTCGACAAACTGCATAACTTGTATATATACAATAAAGTCAGAATATATACTATAGCTGCGATCGTGTCAATCTCTCACTTTCAAGAAAAAATGACCGTAGGAGTAGATAAATGACTACAAAATGAGCGAAATTTTGTTGTTCGTGGTAGTGTTTGTAAATCCTTATGGGTTTTACCCTCAATCTTGGTAGAAAGGTTGTGGGGCTTTTGCTGCCGTATCCCAGCACAGCAGGCGGATAGAAATAGAAAGAATGCAGGAGTATGCAACCACCCAAAATTAGTCTATTGGCCCCGACCCCAGACCCCGTTTTCTGTTACCTGCAATTTTCGAGCTGTGACTGTTCCGGAAAACTACTCGGTACTAAGTCATATAGGATACAAGACAAACATCTCTACAAGTCCCTCAAATCTAGGGACACGCAGAGAATTTTGTACAAAATCTCTAGCGAACTGTATCCTGAAAAAACAATTCTTGATATGATATCGCGTGTTATTGGCGTGGTGTGGTGTGTGAGGAGCAAAGATGCCGAGTTCTGTTGATTTTAGCGGTAGACCATTTCATTTCATCGGCATTGGTGGGATTGGGATGTCAGCCCTTGCCTACATTCTAGCTAAACGCAAGTTGCCTGTGTACGGCTCGGACATTAAATCGAGTCACATAACCGAGCGCTTGCAAGGAATGGGAGCTCATATTTTTTGGAGTCAAGACGCCAGCAATTTTGAATTATTTGAAACGGCCCTTAACGGTAGCAGTCCCGACTGCGGGCAACAGGAAAGAGCAGTATCCTCGATAGTCGCGGGTACGGTAGGAACTTCTGTCGCGACAGCCGAAGCTGTCCAATTTAACGGCAACGGTTCAAGCGCCCAAGCAATTCCGGGATTGCCTCAAGTAGTATGTTCGACGGCTATTCACCCAGCCAATGCCGAATATCGAGCTGCTTTAGATTTGGGCTGTCCGATTTTTCATCGATCGGATGTGTTGGCAGCGTTAATTCAAGATTACCAAAGCATAGCCGTAGCCGGGACTCACGGCAAAACTACTACTAGCAGCTTAATCGGCTTCATGCTGATGGCTGCGGGTCTAGACCCGACGATCGTAGTAGGAGGCGAGGTAAATGCTTGGGAAGGCAATGCCCGTTTGGGGGAAGGCCCCTACTTAGTGGCCGAGGCTGATGAATCCGACGGTTCTCTCGTTAAGCTAGTAGCCAAAATTGGCATAGTAACGAACGTGGAACTGGATCATCCAGACCATTACGATACCCTTGACCAGGTAATAGACACATTTAAGGTGTTTGCCCAAAACTGTCAAACCTTGGTGGGCTGCATTGACGACCAAATCGTCAAAGATTCCCTTCAGCCTAATGTCAGTTATAGCTTGCAGCCGGACAGCGGTGCTGACTACACGGCATCGGGCGTGGAGTACGGGGCCGAAAGTACCAAGGCCCGAATTTGGGAGCGAGGAGCTTTCCTGGGGGAAATGGAGTTGAAGTTGCTGGGTACACACAATCTCAGCAATGCACTAGCTGCGGTAGCAGTAGGCCGATTGTTGGGGTTAGAGTTTTCGGCGATTGCCAAAGCGATTGCTGGCTTTGAAGGAGCTCGTCGCCGTTTTGAGGTGCGGGGTTTTCACAATGACATCCTGTTTGTGGACGACTACGCTCACCATCCTAGCGAAATTCGTGTCACCTTGGCGGCCGCTCGCTTGCGTATCGAAGGTAGCGAAAAAAATCCCAAATCCCGAAGAGTGGTTGCAATTTTTCAACCCCACCGTTACAGCCGGACTCTGACATTTTTGCCAGAATTTGCTCAATCTTTTGGGGATGCTGATTTGGTTGTGGCTTGCGATATTTATAGTGCTGGGGAACCAAATTTAGGAGAGATTAGCGGGCAGCAGGTTGCTGATTTGATTGCTAAAGAAGGCCGAGAGGTTGAGTTTGCGCCTTCCCTAGAGTCAGTCACTCAGTTTTTAACCCAAAATCTGCAACCGGGGGATTTGGCTCTGTTTTTGGGCGCTGGTAATCTGAATCAGATTATTCCAGAGGTTATGGCTTTTTATCAAGAAGCCGATCGCCCCGATTAGCTCGCGAACAGAGTAGAGTCGATCGACATTATGGCGTTGCACTTTGTGTCGAAACTTCTGTCGGACGGCTCGCTCAAAGGGGCGACATAAGTTAGCTAAATGGATTTTCAACCCTGTCTTCGAGCGAAGGTATTTTTAAGGATTTTCAAGATGGTGACTATCTCGAATGACTCCTCTGTTAAGGACAATCGGCGAGTGTATTCTCCTATTTCTTTGCGGGGAACTGATTGCAAGATTAACTCCCAAGTTTCGCTGGCGGGCCTGACTTCCTTCCGAGTCGGTGGCCCTGCCGAGTGGTATGTTGCTCCCCGCAGTATGGAGGCTTTGCAAGCGAGTTTTGCTTGGGCACACGATGAAGGGGTGCCTGTGACTCTGCTGGGTGCGGGTTCTAATTTGTTGGTGAGCGATCGGGGTTTGTCCGGTTTGGTCGTCGGCACTCGCTACCTCAAACAGGTGAATTTTAACCCAGAAACAGGTCAAGTTACGGCGGGGGCGGGGGAGTCAATTCCCCGCCTTGCTTGGTTGGCGGCTAAACGGGGCTGGAAAGGTCTAGAATGGGCAGTCGGCATACCGGGTACCGTGGGAGGGGCTGTGGTGATGAATGCAGGCGCTCACAGAGGCTGTACTGCTGATATTCTAGTCAATGCTCGCGTCCTATCCCCCGGTGGTAAGGTGGAAATTCTGACTCCCCAAGAGTTGGAGTACCGCTACCGGACTTCGGTGCTGCAAGGGGGCGATCGGCTAGTAACAGAAGCGACTTTTCAGTTACAGCCGGGATTCGACCGATCGCAAGTAATGGCAGAAACTAATGACCATTTCAGCCAGCGGCGGACAACTCAACCTTACCACTTACCGAGCTGTGGCTCAGTCTTCCGTAACCCTGGCCCCAAGACGGCAGGTTGGTTCATCGAACAAGCGGGACTGAAGGGATATCAGATCGGCGGTGCACAAGTAGCTCAGCGCCATGCTAATTTTATTCTTAACTGCGGGTCGGCAACGGCCAATGATATTTTTCAAGTGATCCGCCACGTTCAACAGCAAGTCGAGCAGCGGTGGTCGCTGTTGTTGGAGCCAGAAGTTAGAATACTGGGAGAGTTTCCCTTCTAAGGCATCATTGAAGTAATACGGAAACGGCAGACTGCCAGCCCACACACCATCACAAAGTAGTTGTCAAGAACCTCAGCCCTGACGGCATGAGGCTTGAAAGAGAAATCTAACAAGCCATCTTGACCCGCCTAAGTCTTAACTGACTACGTTTTTTGAGTCACGACACCGGGCGAATGCGAAGCTAGTTCCCTGCTCTGTCGCTAGTAGTTAAACAGTTCTCAGGTAACAGGAACAGTGCTCCTAGCCTAACAAGCTCAGAAAACATTGGCAAAGCTAACTTTACCCCAGAAATGGGAGATTGAGGACAACCATATCCTCACGGGGGGCAACTACCCCCCTACCCCGCAAGGGGATTAAAATTAAATGTAAAGCCGTCCTGTAAGGACGGGGTTTCAGACCAGAGGAATTTTGATGACAAAATCAGGACAAGGATTTGGCTTCGGCCTGGGCAAAATGAAAGAACTGACTGAAGCTTTCAAAAAAGCTCAGCAGGTTCAAGAAGGAGCTAAAAAGCTCCAAGAAGAGTTGGATGTCATGGAAATTGAGGGAACTGCCGGCGGTGGCTTGGTCAAGGTTTTTCTCAGCGGCAACCAAGAACCCCGCCGCGTGGAAATCTCACCGGATGCCCTCGGTGAAGGTGCTGATGTGGTTTCTGAACTCGTCACGGTGGCGATGCAGGATGCTTACGCTAAGTCTACGATGACGATGCGGGAGAAAATGGAAGAACTCACCGGTGGACTAAATCTCCCCGGTTTCGGTTAGTCATTAGTCATCAGTCAATTGTTGACTGATTAAACTTTCTGGAAAACCGCTACAGTAAGGTGCGTCGCTGCTCCATGTTTGATGGAACTTGCAGATTGACTCTGAAAGCGACGCACCCTACAAATTAGCGATGGTAAGGTGCGTCGCGGCTCCATGTTTGATGGAACAACTTGCAGATTGACTCTGAAAGCGACGCACCCTACAAATTAGCTACAAATTAGCACTGTTGACGGTTGACTGACTAATAACTAATAACTCATAACTAATCACTACTAACTAATGACTAAATTATTATTTGTCTGCCTCGGAAATATCTGCCGATCGCCCTCAGCAGAAAATATTATGAATCACTTAATCGAACAAGCTGGTTTGAGCGATCGCATCACCTGCGATTCGGCTGGAACTGCTAGCTATCACATTGGCAGCCCCCCTGACAGGCGGATGGCATTGGCGGCGAAGAAGCGAGACATTGAATTGCTAGGCGAAGCCCGCCAATTTACCAGGAAAGATTTTGAAAATTTTGATTTGATTCTGGCTATGGATCGGGACAATTATCGCAATATTCTTGCCTTGGATGCGGCTGGAAAGTATAAAGATAAAGTGCGACTGATGTGCGATTTTTGCCAGAAATACGACCTTAAAGAAGTGCCAGATCCTTACTACGGTGGCCCGGAGGGATTCGATCGAGTAATTGATTTGCTGCACGATGCTGCCGAGGGTTTGTTGGAGTACGTTATCAATCAGGAAAAATTAACAATTACCAATTAACAGTTACCAATTACCAATTACCGACTAAATGGTGTTCCATCGCAAAGCGAACGAGTTCTGCACGGTTGTTGCTGTCAGTTTTTCTGAACAAGCTGCTGACGTGCTTTTCGACAGTTCGAGGGCTGAGGTGGAGTGTGGAGCCTATTTGAATATTAGAAAGACCTTCTGTCAGCAAATCTAGCACTTGTCGCTCTCGCTGAGTCAAAGTCGGAGCATTTTGGCTGGGAGATGCCCGTGAAGCGGAGCTATCTCGTAGGGAATCGCCTGTGTTTGACTTTTGAGTTAAAAAATCTGCTTCTGGCTTGTCATTGGCTCTGCTGCGTGCCTCTGTTGGCATTGGTTCGGGTTCCGGGGAACGAGAGGGGGCCTGAGCGATTAGAGCGTAGCGATCGAGCAAAGAGCGAATTACCGCCCCCAATTCTTGGAGTTCAAAAGGCTTAGCCAGATAATTGTCACACCCCATCTGATAGCCGCGAATCCGTTCCTCCGTGCTCGTGCGTTCGGTCAAAAAAATCACCGGCAGCAAGCGGAAAGCGGGACGAGTCCGAACTCGCCGTACAAATTCGTAGCCATCCATTTCGGGCATTGTAATGTCGGTAACAATCAAGTGGGGCCCAAATTCATCTACCAAGCCTAAAGCTTCTTTGCCGTTCTCAGCAGCGATTACAGAGTATCCGGTAATTTCTAGATAATCGGTAATCGACAAGCGAGTCGCGAAATCGTCGTCAGCAACCAGAATCGTTAATGGCATGGGGGAATTAAAAATTAAACATTAAAAGTGAAATTAGTCACTTTTAATGTTTAATTCTACTGTTTAATTCTCTTGATAGCTTGCAGTTAAAGTAGCCGGTTGTCCTAATTTGCCCTCCAAAGCTACGCCGCGCCCGTTGGCTGCCAAATGTCGCAGAGTTTTATAAATTGTCTCGATTTGCTCTGGTTTCCCTGCTTTTTTGGCTATTTCTGCTACAGACAGAGGTTTTTGGGCGTCTTTGAGCACTTGCAGTACCCGTTGCTGCAAATCCAATACAGCAGCGGCCGCTTTTTTGCCTGCTTCAACCCCTGGCTGGTGATAGGCATTGACATTCACCAAGGAACCGTAAAAACCTACTGCTCTTTCGTAGAGGGCGATTAATGCTCCTACTGTCTCCGGGTTGACTTGGGGAATTGTGACAGTAATGGAATCTCGGTGATTTTCGTACAAAGCTTGTCGAGTTCCCTGCAACAAACCCGACAAATAATCTCCTGAAGTGACGCCGGTTTCTACTTCTGGGGAAATGCCTTGCCTGTCTTGCAAAACTTCGATAAATGTTAGGAAGAAATTCGGCACGCCGTCTCGCAGTTGCTGGACGTAGGCGTGTTGGTCTGTGGTGCCTTTGTTGCCGTAAACTGCGATTCCTTGATGAACTGTGTTGCCGTCTAAATCTTCCTGTTTGCCGATCGATTCCATGACTAATTGCTGCAAGTAGCGGCTGAACAATAGCAGTGAATCTTTATACGGCAAAACTACCATATCTTTTTCGCCACGTCCGTTGCCAGCAAAATACCAGGACATTGCTAACAAGGCGGCGGGATTATGTTTGATTTCGGTGGTTCTGGTAGCTTCGTCCATGACTTTAGCGCCGTCGAGCATCGCCCGAATGTCGATGCCTTGCAAAGCTGCGGGCAAAAGTCCGACTGCTGACAATTCGGAAGTGCGTCCTCCCACCCAATCTGCCATTGGAAAAGTGGTAATCCAGCCTTCGGATTTGGCTAATTTGTCGAGTTGGCTGTCAACTCCGGTGATGGCAATTGCTTGTTTGGCAAAATCGAGTTTTTCGGCTGCGAAGACTTTTTGAACTTCGATCATCCCGTTGCGCGGTTCGGGGGTGCCGCCGGATTTGGAGATAGTAATTACTAGGGTGCTGGCGAGTTTGTCTTTGATTTTGTTGAGGACTCGATCGATCCCAGCCGGATCTGTGTTGTCGATAAAATGTATTGCTAGGGGCGGAATGTCTGGGGATAAAGCTTCGGCGACAAATTGGGGGCCGAGGGCCGAGCCGCCGATGCCGATCGAAATTATGTCGGTAAATTGCGGAGCAAAGGGCGGTTTAATATCGCGGTTTTGAACTTTCTTGACAAATGCTTCGACTTGTGATATTCCTTCGACTATTTCTTGTTTTAATTCTGGAGTGGGAGCTAAATCGGGGTTTCGCAGCCAGTAGTGGCCCACCATGCGGTGTTCGTCGGGATTGGCGATCGCACCTGCTTCTAAAGCTGCCATGTCTTTGAAAGCTTTGTCAAATTTGGGCTTCAGTGCTGCTGCGAAAGCGTCGTCGAATCCCATGCGGCTGATATCGAGGTAAAGTCCCAATCCCTCGTGATAGTAAAGCCAGTCTTGATAGCGTTGCCAGAGTGCTGCGGCGTCCATAGGAATTCTCTACAATTTTTTTAATGTTCGATCGGCGTCGTCAGGAATCAACCAATTGTAGTTTAAAACGATCTGATGTACGGCTTTTGCAGAATCCCAATAAATTTAAGCATTAATCGTCTGAAGGCAGCCGGAGCCGAAGGCAGTCAGAGCATTCGGCAGAATTAAACAATAAAAATATGACTTGGGCAACAGTCTTAGTAGGTAGATATCTCATTAATGGTCACACCCCATAGATAGATGGAAGCGGCACAGAAATTTAACTGTGGTCGGCGTTGGCGTTTGAGTCATGGTTTCACAATGTTCAAATTCGGGCGATCGGGTTCTGTAAAATAGGTATTGCGGTCAGGTTAAATATACTTTTAGCTGTCACTCAATAATCGGCTAAAAATATAATTAACAACTGTCAACTATCGGAAGTGTAGTATAATATACAGATATTAGAATTAAAGTGCGATCGACTATGCTTGCTCTATCTCCCGAATTAAAAGAAAGGTTAGCAACTCCGCTCAAAATCGGCGATTTTGAAGTTAAAAGCCGCGTCTTGCAATCGCCATTATCCGGCGTTACCGATTTGGTATTTCGCCGCCTGGTGCGCCGCTACGCGCCGGATTCGATGATGTACACGGAAATGGTGAACGCTACGGGTTTGCACTACGTGAAGCAACTGCCGAGAATTATGGAAGTTGACCCGAACGAGCGCCCGATTAGCATTCAATTGTTTGACTGCCGGCCGGATTTCTTGGCAGAAGCGGCCCAGAAAGCAGTGGCAGAAGGAGCGGATACTGTTGATATTAATATGGGCTGTCCGGTTAACAAAATTACTAAAAACGGCGGCGGTTCTTCCCTGCTGCGAGATCCGGAAACAGCCGAGGCAATTGTGCGGGCAGTTGTGGAAGCGGTAGATGTTCCTGTCACGGTTAAAACTAGGATTGGTTGGACTGACAAAGAAATTAATATTTTGGAATTTGCGAAGCGGATGGAAGATGCGGGTGCAAAAATGATTACCGTGCACGGCCGCACTCGATCGCAAGGTTACACCGGCCCGGCAAAATGGGAGTGGATTCGCCGAGTGAAAGAAGTTTTATCGATTCCAGTTATTGCTAACGGGGATATTTTTTCAGTGGAAGCAGCGATGCGATGTCTGGAAGAAACCGGCGCCGATGGAGTGATGTGTTCGCGGGGAACTTTGGGCTATCCTTTTTTGGTGGGAGAAGTTGATTATTTCTTGAAAACTGGTGTGGAAAAGATACCTCCGACACCAATTGAACGCCTCGAATGTGCTAAGGAACATTTGCGGGCTTTGTGGGAATATAAAGGTGAAAGCGGTGTCTGCCAAGCGCGCAAGCACTTAACCTGGTATGCTAAGGGTTTCCCCGGCGCTGGGGAATTGCGGGGCGTGTTGGCTGTGGTAGAAACGGTTGAACAAGGTTGCGATTCGATCGATCGCGCGATCGATCAATTGCCCGCAAGTTGAAATAAACTTAGATATTGCACCATTTTTAATAAGCCTTTCACGGGCGGGCAGGATGCCCAACCCCTACTCCCCACACTAAAATCTAATCTTTGTGGAACAGGCATCTTGCCTGTTCTTGAAAATGGTGCAAGCTGAAATAAACAAAACCCACCTCTGCGGGCTAAGATTTAACTAATGCGAATGGGAAGTCCCGCGCTCTACCGAAGGTGAGCGTCGGGATGAAAATGAGTCAGAAAATAAATTGAGCGACAGCGAATCAATATCGTTTTTGTGCACTATGATATTTTTACCGGTATTCTGCACTCCTGATAAATGTATAAAGCTTACAAGTACAGAATTTATCCCACAGATGAGCAAGATGTCTTGCTGGCAAAGTCTTTTGGCTGTGCGAGATGGTTCTGGAATTATGCTTTGAATCTGTGTCAAGAAACTTACAAGAATACCGGGAAAGGACTATCGAGAGCATACATACAAGGTTTGCTCCCTGCACTCAAGAAAGAATACGAATGGTTGAAAGAACCCTATTCTCAATGCTTGCAGGTCGTTGCATTGAATTTATCTACTGCCTACAAAAACTTCTTTGACAAGAGGGCGATGCCACCCAAATTCAAAGCCAAGCACGACAGGCAGTCGATCAGTTATCCTCAAAATGTCAAATTTGACGGTGACTATATCAATTTACCTAAAATTGGTTTAGTTTTCTGTCGGCGACACCGTGATTTCGAGGGCGACATCAAGACCGTTACCGTGTCTCGTAACCCAGACGGCAAACACTTTATTTCTGTTTTGACTGACGACGGGAAAGAAAAGCCTGAATCCGTCCCAGCAGGTAAAGCTATTGGCATTGATGTCGGGTTGACTCATTTTGCGATTACCAGTGATGGTTCTAAGTTTGGCAATCCCAAGCATTTTGTTAAACGTCAGCGGAACCTAAAACGTAAGCAGCAAAAGCTTGCTCGCAAAAAGAAAGGCAGTCAGAACCGGAAAAAGGCAAGATTGGCTGTGGCAAAAGTTCACTCCAAAATTGCCCGATGCCGTGAAGATTTTCTACAGAAGCTATCCCGCAAGATAGTTAACGAAAACCAAGTTATTGCAGTGGAAAATCTCAACATCAAAGGCATGGTAAAGAATCATAATCTAGCCAAAGCTATTAGTGATGCTGGCTGGGGTATGTTTTGTACCATGCTCAAGTACAAGTCCCAGAGCGAAGGAAAGCAATATGTCGAAATCGATAGATGGTTTCCTAGTTCTAAAACTTGCCATGTATGTCTAAATCGAGTTGAGAATCTCACTCTTGATATTAGAGCATGGAGTTGTCAGCATTGTGGTACTCACCACGATCGTGACGTAAACGCGGCAACCAATATTAGAAATGAAGCCTTGCGGATTTTGGCGTTAGGAACTAGCGCTTCTGCCTGTGGAGGGGATGTAAGTCGATCTGGTAAAACTTCGGTTTTGTTGGACGCCCCGCCCCGTTGAATCAGGAAGCCAGCGCTGTACCACTTAAGTGGTCAGCGTCTGGTAGTTCACGACAAAGTTAAAAATTTGTGTGTGGGGGAAAGCATGGATTCCTTAAAAGGGCGAGATTTATTAAGTCTGGCAGATTTAAGCATTGACGAATTAAATTATTTGCTGGATCTAGCAGCCAGTTTAAAATCGGGAATGGTCAAGCTGAAACGCAATAAAGTTCTCGGCTTGTTATTTTCCAAAGCTTCAACGCGAACGCGGGTAAGTTTTACGGTAGCAATGTATAAATTGGGAGGGCAAGTGATTGACCTCAATCCCAACGTTACACAAGTCAGCCGCGGGGAACCTTTGGTAGATACAGCCAGGGTTTTAGACAGATATTTAGACATTTTGGCGATTCGGACGTTCGAGCAAAAGGACTTAGCAACTTTTGCTAATTATGCGAAAATTCCTGTGATTAATGCGTTGACAGATGACGAACACCCATGTCAAGTTCTGGCGGATTTAATGACAGTAAAAGAGTGTTTTGGCAAGCTAGAAGGATTGACCCTGACTTATTTGGGCGATGGCAATAATATGGCTAATTCGCTGATGTTGGGCTGTGCAATGACGGGAATGAATGTAAGAATTGCTTGCCCTCAAGATTTCGGGCCCAATGCTGAGATAGTGGAAAAAGCTAAGAATATTGCTCAGGGAAAAACCGAAGTTACGGTGACGACGGACGCAGAAGCTGCTGTGAAGAATGCTCAAGTGATTTATACTGATGTTTGGGCGAGTATGGGACAGGAAGAGGAAGCAAAAATCAGAATTCCTTTGTTTGAACCCTATCAGGTAAATGAACAATTGCTGAAGTTAGCCGATAAGAATGCAATTGTATTGCACTGTTTGCCCGCACACCGGGATGAAGAGATTACCGATGCAGTGATAGAAGGCAGTCAATCGCGCGTTTGGGATCAGGCAGAAAATCGGATGCACGCTCAGCAAGCTTTGCTCGCAAGCATTCTGGAAAGCGATTAGGTTTGTAGTAACGACTTCAGTCCTTAAAGATGTTGTCAGTAAATATGTCGCCATTTCGCCAGTCCGCCAGGGGTTTAAACCCCTGGCTCAAAGCTTAAGTCGGTTTTAACCGACTGCGACTATTAGATTTATTGTATCGATTTTTTAGGCGAATAAAATTGCCGATGAATTCAAAATAGTTGGCGGTTTTACAAACAGATTAAATACTTGCCTCTCTCTCTTCTCTCTCTGCGCCCTCTGCGCCCTCTGCGGTTAATAAAAATTATTAAGTTCGCAGCGCGCACCTATGGCATAATTGGTGGCAACATTGCCTGAATTGCGATATTAAAAGTAGGAAATTCCAGCGGTGAAACGATCGCGCTTTCTCCCAGAATTAATTCGCTTTGATACCCATTTTCTGTAGGTTCTCGAAAAACGTGCAGTTGTCGATCGCCCACATTTAATACCCAATAATCGGCAATTCCCGATCGCGCGTAAGCTTTGGCTTTAATTTCGCGATCGAAAGTTAAGCTGCTGTCTGCCACTTCGATAATGAGATATACCTCTGAGGGCGTCGGATGGTGAGTCGCATAGTCAAAAGGATCGATTCTGACTACGGCAATATCTGGTTCTGGTTCGGAATTGTCATCAAGGGCGATCGGATCTTGCATACGTACCCAGGCAAGATTTCTAAAAAGGTATTGCAGCAATCTATCTGTACGCCCTAAAGCGGAGGTGTGAGCAGTTCCTTTTGCACTCATTTTGATGATATTTCCTGAAAGTAATTCGACTCGTTCCTCTGGGTGAAAAAATCCCATCTCTCCCAGCTTGTGATACTCTTTAACTGTCCATTTACGGAGCGTGAAAGCAGCTTCTGTTGTTAGCATATCTCGATTGATAAATTTATAATTTGATGTGGGATGATTTTATTTTAGCTTATGCTATTAACTGGTTCCCAGGCTCTGCCTGGAAACCGATATAAGCGAGGCTCTGCCTCGCAAGCTTTTATGGGAATTGGAGGCACAGCCTCCGGATCTGCGTTACCAGGCTCTGCCTGGTAACGAGTAAAGCAGTTAAGATGCTCCGAGATTGATTTTTGTTACGTCGCCCGCGACAACATTAACTGTTTGTTGAATTTGACTACCGTCAACTTTCAACTGATAAGTTCCCGGAGAAAGCTCGATCGCCCCAAACCATCCTTTACCATCGGCGCGCAGTTGACGCACCGCGCCAATATCATCGATCGACTGCAATGTCAAGCTCGCACCGTCGCAAGTTTGAGCGCAGCGCTGCAAATTTCCGGCGATCGCACCTGTAGTCGGCCGCGACTTCCAAGGCATATCGGGAATCCCCACCGCAGTCGTCCACACAGGCTGAGTTTCAACAGTTTTACCCGTCGCGCCGTCAACGTATTGACTCGGCTGCGAGAGCGCGGTATAAAACCAATCATTGCTTTGAAGAACGTATTTCCAAGGCTGGCGGGGCAAATCACCGCTACCGCCCGATCGCAGTTCCACATTCGTGTAGACGTTGCTGCTAGCGTAGGAATACAGCACCGTACCCGCTAGGTTATTCCCTTTCGCAGAAGGCCCTTCGGCGCGGCGTACCTGCGCTAGAGTGTCTTCGATGTAGTTGAGGTAATTGCCGGGGCCGATCGCAATTTGGCGATTGTACTGGTGGTCTTTGGCGTACTCGATCCAGTTGTCATAAGCGAGTTTTTGCGATCGTTTGTACTCGCGCTGGTAAGTCATCGGCATCGCCATGTCTACAATCCCTTCTTCCAGCCAAGCGCGCCAATCCTGCAATACTTCTTTGTAAGGCTGTGTTTGATACCACCCTGCATCGTTTTTCGGGCCGTCTCCCCAGGCGATCGTGGCGGCGGTAATTTTAACGCGCGGTTTAATCGCAAGGCTTTCTACATAAAGCTTCCGCACTAAATTCGTCACCTGATCTCGCCGCCACTGCATCCACGCGGGATCGGTGGGTGCGGGTTTGCCCGATCGACCTGTTTGCTGATTGAAACGGGCGATCGCAGTCGGATTGTAGCCCCAAGTCGGCCCGCCGTAGCGCACATAATCCAACTGTACGCCGTCCACATCGTAGCGCTTCAGCAAGTCCAAATAGACGGAAACAGTATAATCTAGGGCGTCTGGATGGCCGGGATCGAGATAGCCTTGGGCTTGCCCACCGTAAGTCAGCATTGCCCAATTGTCGTTTCCTGGGGCAGAAGGCCCGTGTTGTTGCCAAACGTGACCGGCGGGAAGTTTGGTGCCCGAAACCACCGGCAGCGTCACCATCCAAGCGTGTACTTCAATGCCTGCGGCGTGGGCTTTGTCAATCAAATCTTGCAGGGGATCGAAACCCGCCGGAACGTTGGGATCGAGGGTGCGGGGTTCGATCGCACTCGTGTAAAAAGCATCGCCACGGCGGCGGACTTGGGCGACGATCGCGTTGGCATTTGCCCGCTGCGCGTCTGCGATCAATTTTGTGACTTCTTGAGGGGTTTTGAAGCCGGGGTTGAAGGCGTCCACCCAGAAGGCGCGAAATTCGGCGGTTTGGGTTTGTGGGGGCATAGTTGCGATCGCGCGGTTTGGGAACCAGTTTGATAACCAACCAGGAGTCAGCAGAAAACTAATTGTTAAGCCAATCAGGAACAAGCTTGACAAAAAGAATGTTTTGGTATTTCGCATCAGAAATGTGTGAGAGAGCGTTTAACAGTCCTTTACGGACTTTTGGTTTGAGCGTCCGCTTGACATTTTCGCACAAGGGTACATTCATTGGGTCGATCGGTAAATAGTTGAGTAATACCGCTGGGAGAGTCGAGAATGAGATTAAAATTGACCTTGGCAAAATGCGCGATATTTTCCGATCTTTCAATATAGCGGTTGAGCCCGTAAATTGAATCCGCTACACCACTTAACATAGTTTTACAGGCTAAATAGGGTTTTAATGATTTTCATTTTGGCTGTATCAAGGCCGGGTTCAAGTTTGGCAATTGGAGTTAGGCTTTTCCACTTGCCTTTATTTGCGTTGAAAATAGCATCTGCTGTTTTTTCGGCATCAATATTTTCAAAGCCGCCTATTTTATTAGTTGATAAGTAATTGAGGCGATCGAAAATTTCATCTCTTGATGCACGTTTCACACTAACCGCTTCAGGAGGTGGCGGTGGTGGTGGTGGTGGCGATATAGAAAACACTTTAGTAATACAATCTAATCTCGCCTTACTCAAACCACATGGTAGCTTAGTCAGAGGGATAAAATCTGACCATTGCTCCCGGTTAGAAGCTAAAATTTTATTGGCAGCTTCAACTGGTTTTACATTCTTCCACTTCTGTTCTTTAACTAAGTATTCAAGTGCAGCTATAATAGTATCTTTTGATGCTGTACTCAGATTGACTGTGGGATTTGCTTCTCGCGCTAGAATCTTCGCTTGTTCAATATTTGATGGTTTTGGGTCAATGACAATACACCATACTAAATCTAATTTGGCTTGTTGAGCTACAGCATAGACAAAGTGATTGCTCACAACTTGATACTGATAGTCGCCTGTTTCTTTAACGATAATCGGAATCCAATTGCGATTACCTGCTTGTAAGACGGCTTCGGCGGCTCCAGCAATGATAAACTCTGACTCAGAGCAGGGTTCTGCTGACTCAATTTTAGATAACTTCAAGTGCATTAACTTACCGATGTTCTCAGAATTACTCATACAAAAAATACTCCTTCGCTAATTTTAAGTAATATTCAGCGGCTTTTTTGTGTTGAAAAACCGCTGGTTTTCGAGAAAAAGCTGCAGTAGAAACAACTTCATATTCTGGAATACAGAATATAGTTGGGTCAATCACCGTTTTTGTAGATTTAGGCCAATAATAGGGTAACAAATTAGTATCTATAAGATAATTATCTCCTTTCTTAACTGTAAGAATTGCTTTAATTTCTGCATTGGCTCTTTTGAGTGAAGCCTCTGTTTCTTTATGTTTATTGAAAAATATCGGCAAGGCAATAGGGCCACCGTCCTTCCTAAGCTTCTTAACTTCAGGTAAGAATACTTTAATCACTTTAGCAGCATTTTTTAAAGATGAAAAGTTATTGTGTTCTGTTGGCATGAGGATTACATCAGAAGCTATTACACAGCTTTTACTAAAAAAAGTCCAGTTCGTAGGTGCATCAATTAAGATGTAATCATAATTACGAACAAAAATATCAAGTAAATCTCGTAGCCTTGCTGAACTTTTCTCAATTTTTGCTTCATACTCATAAGTCATGAACTTAGATAACCCTGAATCAGATGGGATTACATCAAACATCTTAACTAATTGACCAGCTTTATTCTTTAGATAAAATGGTTGAATAGTTTCTTTAACATTCAATGATTCATCAACCAGACAATCCGATAATTTGACTTTTCCCTCCTGTAAGCCTAATGAATCTGTTAAATCTCCTTGTTGTGGATCGAAGTCAACAACAAGCACTTTTTTCTGCTGTAGTCGAAGAATCGCAGCCAAGTTGATTGTCGTTGTAGTTTTTCCCACGCCTCCCTTATCATTATAGATGCAAATTGTTAAAGCTTGGGGTGGATTTTCCAGCAATTTCTTAAGTCTAGTAATAATCTCAATGATATTATCTTTGGTTATCCTCATGCAGTCAGTAGCAGGCAATACGATTTTACCATGTTTACGGAATAGCTGGATATCTGTTGAGTTAGTGATCATACCCCATTGAGATGTTTGGCACTTAGGATCAAGAAGATAACGTGTTATCTGTTCTTTAGTTTTTTTGTACGTGGGAGTACCTTCTGCTAAGTTATTGATTGACTTTCCTGATACTCTCCCTTTAACTTCAATGATTAAGTATGGGTTAATCTTAGAAACTGAAAATTTATCCTCATCGTGATTCTTGCGAGCAGCAAAATCAGCCTGACCCTTCCCTGTTTTAAACTGTTGTACCCACTCATCAGATGTGAATCCAAGTGCATTTAGAAGGCGTTTGACAAATCGATCTTCGACTTCTGGCTCTTCTGCATTCTCTGAAATACTATCTAAAACTTCATTCCAGTTGATAGTTGTCATGATTTAGGCCTAGATACTTAAGTAAAATCATAACGCTTGGTTTCAGTTTGTGTCATCGTTAGCTACCTCCCGATCTAGCTATATGAACAGTCAACATACTTTTGGATAAGTTATATATTTTCTAGGGCGCTTGACATTTTTGCACATCGGTGAAATTTTAGGCGAAAATAAACTGAACTGGCGATCCTCTTCGAGGGCTTCGCTAACGCACTTTTTGAACAAATGATAGTACCGCACTTTCAAACCCTAGCCCTTCCGGGTAACAGCTACTCAACTGCAAGCAATTTACTCGATCGAGTAGATGGCTGGCGCCAAGAAGCAACTCGGAAGTTGCAGCAAAGCCAGAGAGGAGAAAAAGGACAATTTTTAACACCTTCCTCCGTCGCAAGTTTGATGGCGGGAATGTTTGAATTTAACTGTCCCGATATATCGCTTTTAGATGCCGGGGCTGGTATTGGCACCCTGTTAGCAGCAGTTGTTTGCGAGCTTTGTCAGCGCCCAAACAAACCGCTTAGCCTGCACGTTACAGCTTATGAAATCGACCTTATCTTGATTGAATACCTCAAGCAAACTTTAGAATTATGCAGTATTGAATGTCAGCATTTTGGGATATCTTTTACCTGTGAGGTGCGCGAAATTGATTTTATTCAAGACAGCGCCGATATGTTGCAGCCCAATCTATTTACACAACCAGTAAAACGGGAATTTACCCATGCAATTATCAATCCTCCCTATGCCAAGATAGACGCTAAATCCCAAGCCCGAACCTTGCTGCGTTCTATAGGACTAGAAACCAGCAATCTCTACGCTGGCTTCACAGTAGCTGCCGCTCACCTGCTCAAACCAAACGGTGAATTAGTGTCGATTACTCCCCGCAGCTTTTGCAACGGTTTATACTTTCGAGATTTCCGCAAAGTCTTCCTTCAAATGATGGCTTTACGCCAAGTACACATCTTTGAATCCCGACAGTTGCCATTTCGCGATGATGCGGTGCTGCAAGAAACTATTATTGTGCGCGCCACCAAACAAATAGAACAGCCAGATACTGTACTAATTACCTCAAGCAGCAGCGTGGGTGACGACCTGGTTTTGTCTCACCAACTGCCCTATACCGCCCTAATTAATCCCAAAGATTCCGAGCAATTTATTCGGATTTTACCGGATTCTGTCAGCCAGAAAGTAGTCGAGCAAATGGCTCAATTTACTTGCACGCTAGAGGAATTAGGCTTAACAGTTTCCACCGGAAAAGTTGTAGATTTTCGTGTTCGCTCTGACTTGCGGCTAAAACCTGAGAACGGTACAGTTCCGCTAATTTATCCCGCACACTTCTCGGCTGGCGGTGTTGAATATCCCACAGCAACGAGAAAGCATCAAGCTTTAGCTGTCACGGAAAAAACTGCTGCACTCCTCGTACCTAACGAACATTATGTTTTGAGCAAGCGCTTCTCCTCAAAGGAAGAGAAAAAGCGAATTGTTGCAGTTGTCTGGGATGCCAATAAAATTAATAGTTCTAGCGTTGGTTTTGAGAACCATTTGAATTATTTTCACCAACAGGGACGCGGATTAGACCTCACCCTGGCGCGGGGATTGGCCGTTTATCTAAATTCGAGTTTGGTAGATGCGTTTTTTCGACTGTTCAACGGACACACTCAAGTTAATGCTACGGATTTACGCAATTTGAAGTATCCTAATCTAGAGCAATTACTTTTACTTGGCGCTCAAATAGGAGAAATATTTCCTACACAGCGGGAGATTGATAAACTTGTCGAGAGACAACTGCTGAAGGCGACCAATCCGTTAGAAAATAGCCCAATGACAATCAAGAACCGTATTGATGAATCTCTAGAAATACTTGCAGCGCTGGGTTTTCCAAAAGGTCAGGTTAACGAACGTTCCGCCTTAACCCTTCTGGCTTTGCTTGACCTCAAGCCAAAGGATGCTTGGGAATTGGCAAAATCTCCACTTCGGGGAATCACACCAATTATGGAATTTATGGCTCAGCAATACGGTAAAAAGTATGCGCCAAATACGCGGGAAACTGTGCGCCGCCAGACTGTGCATCAGTTTCTAGATGCAGGTTTAATTGTTGTTAATCCTGACAGTCCCGAACGTCCGGTGAATAGTTCAAAAACTGCATATCAGATAGAAGAAAGTGCTTTGGAACTGCTGCGAACTTATGACACTTCTGACTGGGACAAGAATCTTCGCGCTTACCTCGTTCATTTTAACGAAGAAAAATTTTTGCAGGCTTATTCACAAAACAAAAATAGTTTTGAGTCTGAATGATGCTAAAATGCACTATTTATATGGCAGCCGCTGGCATCGGAATGGCATATACTGTGATGCAAGCGGTTTAATTGACCGGAATTGTCGATCGCACTCAGTAAATCAAATAAGTAACTAGGTAAAATATCTCTGCAATGGAAAAAAAGCATAACGCTGGATTGTGGGTATCAGTATTATACTTCGCTCAAGGTCTCCCTTACACCGTCGTTAATTTAATGTCGGTGATTTTTTTGAAAGGTATGGGAACCAGCAACGAACTCATCGGCTTGACAAGTCTTTTGTCTTTTCCTTGGGTATTAAAAGGTTTGTGGGGGCCAGTTGTTGATTTGTATTCCACCAAACGCAAATGGATTTTAACAACCGAAATCATTTGTGCTTTTCTGTTTGCTTTCCTAGCTTTTGGCGTATTAACGCCGGCACCGATTATTATATCGCTTGTTATCTTTACCGCGATCGCATTTGTATCCGCTACTCACGACATCGCCATTGACGGATTTTATTTAAACACTCTAAATAAAGACCAGCAAGCCTTGTTTGTCGGGGTTCGCAACACGGCTTATAGAGGTGCTGTCATTGCCGGTAGCGGTTTATTGGTGTTCTTAGCGGGGAAACTGGCCGAACAGCATTTAGTCACTGGAAATACAGGCGACACAAAAACATATCAAAACATTCCACTGTCACTTTTCGGTTCGGATTTTAGCGTGTCGGCGCTTAACTACGGATGGGCGACAGCCTTTGGTATTTGTGCGATTATGTTTGTGCTGATATATCTTTTTCAGCGGTGGTATCTTCCCTATCCTAGAAATTACGATCTAGAATCCGGTGCACCCCAACAAACAACCAGCTTTGTCGAAGCATTCAAAACCTATTTTCAGCAAGATAAAATAGGTTGGATTGTGGCTTACGTCTTAATTTTTAGGTTAGGCGATGCCTTGACGTTTAAAATGGCTCCTCCCTTTTTAATGGATAAAGTTGAGAAAGGAGGATTAGCAGTTTCTACGTCGGATATGGGCTTATTATCCGGTACTTTAGGGGTAATGTTTCTGTTAATAGGAGGGTTGCTGGGCGGCTATTTGATTGCTAAACAAGGATTGAAAAAATGGATGTGGCCGACGGCTATTCTGCAAAATTCGACTAACGTGCTGTATTGGCTGTTGGCAATCAATCAACCGGGGATTGAATGGGCTTATGCTGTAAATTCGATCGAGCAATTTACTTACGGACTTGGCGTAGCTGCCTATACAGTGTTCTTGATGCGGACTGTCCGCCCTGAATACGAAGCATCTCATTATGCAATTACAACGGCTTTTATGGCCGCAGGAGTGCTGATTCCGGGCGTTTTTAGCGGCTACTTGCAGGCGAGTCTCGGCTATCAAAATTATTTTTTGATGAGCGCGCTGGCTGTGATTCCCGGTATGCTGACGATTTTCTTTCTGCCCCTAGACGATGAGAAAAAATTGGCATCCATGCCGAGACCTGGGCTTGACGATTTCGATTAATCATCGAACGAGTATAAATTGTGTGCGCTTGCGTTCATAAGATAAAATAAGGACACAACATTGTTGTGTCCCTACCGCTACCGAATATCTGTATTGTCAGCCGCCAACTAAATCGCAATAAAATCGCTAGCTGTTAGCGGACTACTTGGAATGCCAGGAATACTGGCAAGAACTTCGCCGTTACTGGCAATTTCGATCGTCGTTATAAAATCGCCTGGAGTAACTCTCAATTGGTTGAAGGTCAAACCTCCGCTCAAACCGATTAAATCTTCACCTTTTTGAAAGTCTAAAAATGTATCTGTACCGGCACCTGCTCCTAACACCAATACGTCGCGTCCAGTGCCACCAATTAAGAGATCCGCACCCATTGCGCCAATGAGTGTATCGTCTCCTTCTCCACCGCTCAAATTGTCATCCCCTTTACCACCTAATAGTAGGTCGTTGCCGCTGCCACCGCTGATAATATCGTTGCCTTTGTTGCCGCTGAGAGTGTCGTTTCCCCCATTGCCAGTGATAATATCGTCCGCTGCAAAACCTGATGCTGTATTGTTGGCATCGTCGCCTACTAAATTGTTAATTTTGGAGACATCGAGAGCAGTTTGCATTGCCACAACGTTTGTTAAAAACGAGCTTCCCGGAGTGGTTCTTAATTGTTCTAAACTGCTGCGCGATTCCAGCGATGTTGCTAAGGTTGGCAGTGCAAAGTCTAAGCTAGCTAACAGTTCTAAATAATCTGAATCTGTGAAAGTGAAATCAGGGCGGTTCAACTGGTCTACAGAGATTTCTGTCTGAGTCAAGCCGGGAGGAGGAGAAGTTAACAAACCGTTTTGGGTGTGCTTTTCCAAGACAAGTAGCGGGTTGATAATCGGGTTAGTAAATGTTTGAAGAACTACTTTTCCCGGTAGGAAAGCTTCTCCTCCCAAACTCACAAAATCGCCGCTAACTATGTAGTGAGTTACATTTTTTCCTGGGCCGACTTTCTGCTTGAATGTATTGACTGTACTCTGAGCAACTCCGGGAGAATTGAAGGTGACAACATCTCCGATAGTAGATGTAAATTCGGTGGCGGCTAGTTGCGTTATGGCGCCGCCTAAGCTGTGTCCGAGAACATCTGGTGGCAAGCGGCTGGGGTTTTTGGCTGTATCTTGACTGATTTGTGTCAGCCAATTTCCTAATGCTTGTTTGTTGGCTTCAAATTGGTTGAAACCTGCGCCCCGCGGGTCTGCGTTGGCAATATCGTCTACGGGCGAGTCAGTGCCGCGAACTACCAAAACAGGCGGTTTGTCTGGGGTGGTGGAAATTAAGCCGATCGCGTGAAATCCAGTTCCGGGATCGTCAAAGGTGCGATCGATTTGGTAGCCAGCAGCACTCAAACCTGTTTGAACTAAAGTTTGAAACTGGGGCTGGTCATCTATGTAAACAAGTTGCTTGGCTATAGTTTCGTAAGCGGCGGGGGAGGAGGGCATATTTTTTTATTTCCTGTCGTTTGATGGGGAATTAGTTTTTAAGCTACTTAACTCAGTTTACTATAAACTTCGTTTATTAACCATATTAATGGGTCATTTTTAGTGGCTTTTTAGGGGCAAATTAATTGAGATTTTTTAACAAAAAAAACCTCTCGATACAAAACCCATGCGGGTTTCTCGCCACCACAAATACAAATTTTGCTCGCCCTAAAACTATACAAAATCTACCCGACTAATATCGCTGGCAACTACGCCTCTGAGAGTAGCAAGAATTTCCCCAGTAATCGGGATACTAATTAAAGCTCCGTCAACACCTTGGGTTACTGTAACTTGAGGAAAAGTTAGACCCCGCGACAGGGTAATTAAATCTTCACTATCTTGAAAATCTACAATCACATCTGCTCCGCCACCGGGTTCCAATACAAAGCGATCGCGCCCCGCACCACCAATTAAAAAATCGTTGCCCAACTCGCCGGAAACCAAATCATTTCCGTCGCCCCCCTCCAAATAATCGTTATCTCTGCCGCCGTACAAGAAATCGTCGCCATCACCACCGATGATGCTGTCATTACCTCGATTGCCTCTGAGAGTATCGTTACCGCCGTTGCCGGTAACTGTATCCTCTCCAGGGCCCCCCGTAGCAGTATTGTTGCGAGCGTCGCCTGATAAATAATTCGGTTGTAAGGGAGCTAAACCGTATTGCATTTGTCTGATCAACTGCACAAAAGAAAATTCTGGTGCGGTTCTCACACTCTCTGCACCGCCTCTGCTTCTGATGGCGACTGACACATTGGGCAAGGCCAAATTCATGGCAGCGATAAACTCGTTAAAATCTGAATCGTTGTTATAAGTAAATTCAGGACTGTTTAATTGTTCTACGGAAATTTGCCTCTGCAAAAAACCCACGGGCGGATTAGTTAACAAATTTTCAGTTCGATGTTTTGCCAAAACAGTTAAGGGATTAATACTCGGATCGGTAAAACTTTGGATAAATACTTTACCCGGAATAAATGCTTCACCAAACAAGCTGACGAAATCTCCGCTGACAATGTAGTGAGTGACATTTTTGTTGCCGACTCTGCCGAGATTTCTCCGAAAACTGGTGAATGTACTCGCTGATACTCCTGGAGAGTTGAAAGTAAAGATATCGCCGGTCAGAGTTGTGTATTCTGTTGCTACAATTTGAGCGACTGCTCCGCCCCAACTGTGTCCGATGACATCGGGCAATAATTTGTTGGGGTTTTTACCAGTATTTTGACCGATTTCTGTGAGCCAATTTTGGATATTATCTTTGTTTTTTTCAAATTCAGGTAAACCAATGTCCCGCGAGTCGGAAAAGATAGCGTCGCCGTCGATGAAGTCTGTACCTTTAAATACGAGGGCGGGCGGGTTTTCGGGATTGGATGAACCGAACCCGATCGCATAAAAGTTGGTTTCGGGGTCGTCAAATATGCGATCGATATAGTAGCCATTAGTATCTAGGAAAGTCGAAACTTCATTTTGCGCGCTCGGCTTTTGATTCAAAAAAACAATTGATTTAGCTAGAGCTTCATAAACAGCAGGCGAGGCACTCATAATATTAGATTTTCTGTTTGTTGGTATTTGCGATCGCTCTCTTCTTGAGCTAATTGTCCAATGGCAGCCATTATAGCTGACCAGATTTGTATGGTACACTTGATAATATCAACTCAAGAATTAAGTTTTTGCGGTTATGGGTATCATTCGTCAATACATTGCTCCATTAATAGCGGTATTAGTATTTTTCGCGGCTCTGGTAGCAGTCAGTGCTCGCATCTTTTTGCCTGGTGACATGGCTGCCCCGGCACCGATTGAGGAAGCGATTCCCCAAAAGCAAGCGGCAGTGGTGAATCCAATTTTCTTGGGGCTAAATTATGCCGCTTTCCGTGTCCGCTGAGCTGATGTCTGCTCAACTGATACCGGGCTACGGGCTGCGATCGGGATCGGGACTCGATCGAGCAAAACTGGTAAAGTTTATGCACCGGACTTACCGAGAGCTTTACCCGGATGGGGAATTGGGACATTTGGCTCAAACTGTCGAGCAGTATTTTTCTAACCAGACGCCGGTTTGGTGGGTAGAGTGCCAGAAAAACACCCAGGAAGAGGCAGAAATTTTGCCGGCGCTGCCCTCGCAGTATCTCAATCCCCAATCTCAAGCCCAAAATCTGACATCGGTTGTCGGATGTTTGTGGTTGGGAAATGCGATCGACCAAACCACCGGAGAACGCTACGCTCACATTTTTTTGCTGTACGTAGCACCGGAACATCGCCGTCTGGGAGTCGGTGCAGCTTTAGTTATTCATGCTGAAAATTGGGCGCGGGAAAGGGGCGATCAGCAAATTGGTTTGCAAGTATTTCTGAGCAATCAGCCTGCGGTGAATCTATATCAAAAATTAGGCTATCAAACTCATTCCCTGTCGATGCTCAAATCCCTTTGAAATATAAATTCTACTGGTTTGGAATCAGGGCTAAAGTCCTGATTCATGCCAATTATGAGGACTGAAGTCCTCACTACAAACTTAGGTGACAGCAATTATGAGGACTGAAGTCCTCACTACAAACTTAGGTGACAGCAGAGGAATTTGTTTGTTGTAAGTCATATGTTGCACCATTCTCAATTAGCCTTTTAGGAACAGGCTTTCCGGCCTGTTCCACAAGAAAATTTATCTGTTGTGGAACAGGCCGGAAAGCCTGTTGCTGACAAGCGCCCCCTACAATTATTGACTGCTGAGTGCTGACTGCTGACTGAGTTGCTTAGGAGCATCCTCTGTGCGGTAAAGTTTTTTTATGAACAATAACGACTACCCCAACGCCCTTGATACTGACACGGAACTGGAAAGCCCTTTGGATCAATTTGACGAATCCGAACCCCCGCTGCCAGATCCCGATGAAATGCTGCCAATGCTTGCATCCCCGGAACCTCAGCACCGGATGATTGCGGCGCGGGCTTTTTGCGAACTGCAGGACGATCGAGCAATTTCGCATTTAATTAATTTATTGAGAGACGGTTGCCCCTTGGTGCGGGTAAGCGCGGCTTATGCTTTGGGGCGAAATCCGAGTCCCGATGCTGTGGAACCACTGATTCTTCAACTTAACCGCGACTGGAACGGTTACGTTCGCAAAGGGGTAGTTTGGGCCTTGGGAAATTGCAGGGATCACCGCGCTTTGCCATCTTTAATTGATTCTCTGAAAACTGATATTTCGGCGGTGCGTTTGTGGGCGGCGAGTTCTCTGGGTCAAATGGCAAAAGTTGGTTACTATGTGGTGATTGCGGCGATTCCGCCGTTGATTGAAGCGCTGCGGGGAGATTCTGTATCTGCTGTGCGGAGCAACTGCGCTTGGGCGATCGGGCAACTGGCTCGCGAATTGCCGAATAATATAGTGTACGCTGGGGCGATCGATGGTCTAATTGAAGCTTTAGAAGAAGATGAAGACATGGGCGTGCGGGAAGATGCTAAATCTTCACTTTTGCGAGTTGGCGACCCGCGCGGATTGCAGATAATTGAAGATTTAGAAATGGAAGGAATTTTGTGATATAATTATCACATTGAAACACCATTTACTAATTATCAATTATGAATTTCATCAACCCTAAGACAGATTTTGGTTTCAAAAAAATCTTTGCTTCGCCCCAGAGCAAAGAAGTTTTGATTAGCTTCCTCAATGCTATGCTCTACAACGCAGAGCCGACAATTAAAGACTTAGAAATCATCGATCCCTACGCCGCGCCTAGCGTTACTGGATTAAAAGACACTTACCTGGATGTCAAAGCAAAAATTACGGGCAACAAAACTGTAATTATCGAAATGCAGGTCATCAATGTAGAAGCTTTTACTAAGCGCGTCATATATAATGCAGCCAAAACCTACGCCACTCAACTCAAACGCAGAGAAGGCTACTCAAAATTAAATCCTCTCATTGCTCTCACAATTACGGATTTTATCCTGTTTGAAAATACCGAAAAGTTTCTCTCACATTTTGTATTTAAAGAAGTCGAAGAAAACTTCGAGTATTATAGAGAAATAGAGTTAGTTTTTGTTGAACTACCAAAGTTTAACAAAAAATTAGAACAAGTTGAAAATCTGATTCAAAGCTGGATTTATTTTATAAAAAATGCTCCTGAACTGGAGGAAATACCGGATAAATTGGCGTCAGTACCCGAAATTCAAACAGCTTTTAACATTGCTAACAGGTCTACCTTAAACCTTGACGAGTTAGCATCATTAGAAAAGCGGGAAATGTTCTTTGAAGACCAACGCGGTGCTGTTATTAAGGGGATGCAAGAAGGTCGCCAAGAAGGTCGCCAAGAAGGTCGCCAAGAAGGTCTAATTGAGGGGCAAACAGCATTAATCCTGCGTCAAGTCGCGCGGCGCACTGGTGAAATTGCGCCGGAAATTCAAACTCGCATCCAACAGTTATCTCTCGAACAATTAGAGGATTTAGGAGAAATATTGTTAGATTTTACCAGTCAAGAGGATTTGATAGCTTGGCTGGAATCCGTGTCAGCATGAATTTATAAATTTTGCACTCCTGATACTAAATCCGGCTTTAATACCTCGTTCATTCTTTATTCGCCGCAGGCGGACGGTGTTTGTGTACTAGCGGTTTCAACCGCCTAGTTCCTAATCTAATAAGTCAGGTTCCCGACGCACTATCATGTCATAAAGCGGTTGAAAGCTAAACCATCCCATGCGGTGAGACCCTACTTGTTGCTGTGTCAAACGCGCACATTCTGGCTTGATGAGAATTGGTTTTCCCGCTGCTTCGGCCATTAACTGCGCTTGACAAGAACGTTCCATTGCAATAAACCACCAAGCCGCTTCATCTACTGTTTGACCTACTGTTAACAGTCCGTGATTTTGTAAAATAATCGCTTTTTTCTCACCTAAAGTTTTGGCGATGCGTTTAGCTTCTTCGATTTCCAAAACAACTCCGGTGTAATCGTCAAATAAAGCTTGGTCTTCATAAAAAGAACAAGCATCTTGCGTCAGCGGGTCAAGCAGGCGGCCCAAACTCGACCAACTTTTGCCGTAGGGAGAATGGGCGTGGGCTGCTGCAATTACGTCGGGGCGGGCGCTGTGCACTTGGGAATGAATGGCAAATGCTGCTTCGTTGACGGGTTTATTTCCTTCAACAACTTCGCCTTTGTGGTTGACTAAAATTAGGTCGCTGACTCGAATTAAACTAAAGTGCATTCCAAAAGAATTGACCCAGAAATGGTCGAGGTGTTCGGGGTCGCGGACGGTGATGTGTCCGGCAATTCCTTCGCTGAATCCGAAGCGGGCAAATAATCGGAATGCGGCGGCTAAACGCTGTTTTCGGTGGCGGCGTTCTTCTTCAACTGAGTTGAATGTTGGGGGTTGAAAAGTGACTTTAGGGATTTTTATTGCAACCATAGATTTTATTTTGTAATGTAGAATTGGTAATTGCTAATTGTGGGGCAGGCATCTTGCCGGCCCTACTGACTGGCGACTTCACTAAGGCGCAAACCAGATATATTTTGGCAGTCGAAAGTGGCGTTGTTGCCGGGGCGACGTTCTATTAATTCGATGATTTGTCCGGCGGGGTTTTGCAGAAACCACTGGGTTAATGAGCCGTAGTCTAGAGGACGCTCTGATAGCGGTTTAAAGTTTTTATTTTGCCATATTTTAGCAGCATTCTGCACGTTTTCGACTCGAATCGCGACGTGGTGAACTGCTTCTAATCCTCTTTCTTGCTGAAAGCGGTTTTTTTGGTCGCCGGCTGCGTGGGGCGCATCTAATACTACTAAGCCGCCCGCTGGCATTAATAAAGTCATTAAATGCAGCCACAAGTCGGAGGGAACGTTAATGTTTTCCGCACAAAAGTTAATCGGGAACAAGTCGGGGCCTTCGACAATTTTGGCGCCGAAGGGGTAAAAAGATTCGGCGTAGTTTTCTAGTTCGGTGCGGCTAGGGAATGTGAGGACAAAGTGGTCGATCGCAACTTGTTCGCCGTACAGGTGTGTTTCAAACGTCCAGGTTGTTAAAAATTCGGGAGTGATAAATTTGGGGTTGAATTCCAGCAAGCCATTTTTTTCGATGAAAGGTGAGTCAAAATGGCCCTCAAGGTTGCGATCGAACTTTAGGGTTTTTAGATTCAAGTTTTTCATGTATCTCACCCAATGTTAAGTCCGCCAAACGGCGAATTTTGTCTACAAGCTGAAGTTGACACACATTTGGTGCGCCTTAATTCAAAAATAACACAAAATTTAATATAGGCGAGCCGATCGCAACTCCCAAACCTTTACAAAGCAAGTATTCCCCAATCTAAAATCTAAAATCGGATGGTTTGCCGATCGCGTTCCCGGCCAACCACGCCGTAGTCCAGGCACTTTGGAAGTTGAAACCGCCCGTCACTCCGTCGATATCCAAGATTTCGCCCGCAAAGAAAAGTCCGGGACAGCGGCGGCTTTCCATTGTCTTAAAATCGACTTCTTTGAGGTTGACACCGCCGCAGGTGACGAACTCTTCTTTAAAAGCGCCTTTTCCGGCAACCTGATATTCGCCTTGAACGAGTTCTTGCAGGAGGCGATCGAGGATTTTATTCGATAAGTCGGCCCAGCGTTTTTGCTCATCAATGCCGATCGAACTTGTCAAGCGTTCCCAGAGGCGGCGCGGCACCGGAAACGGACAGCTAGAGACAATCAATCGGTGCGACAACTGGGACTTAACTGCTAGCAGTTGCTGCCGCAAAACTTCCGCATTGTACTGGGGAAGCCAATTAATCAGTACAGATGTTTTATAATGGCGATCGTGCAAAAATCTCGCACCCCAAGCCGAAAGTTTGAGTACAGCCGGCCCGCTTAAACCCCAGTGAGTAATTAGCAAAGGCCCGCTTTGTTCTAATTTAGCTCCCGGCAATTTCACCTTAGCATTAGGAACAGAAATTCCGGCTAAATCTTTGATTCTGCTATCGGAAATATTAAAAGTAAATAGAGAAGGAACGGGCAGTTCTACAGTATTACCCAACTCTTTTGCCCACTTATAACCCGATGGATTGCTGCCTGTAGCGAGAAGAATGCGATCGCACTTTAAACTCTCCCCCGACTTCAACTCAATTTCAAACCTAGGGGCGGTGTCCCCCTGTTTGCCCTCTGCGGTGTTGCCCGTTAACTTCTTTACTGAAACTACTGCATCCCCGGTGCGAATTTTTACGCCTGCATCCTCAGCAGCGCGGATCAAACAGTTAACAATTGTCGCCGAATCGTCGGTGATGGGAAACATTCGCCCGTCTTCTTCGGTTTTCAACTTCACACCGTGACCTGCAAACCATTCTACAGTATCGCGGGGTTGAAATCGAGTAAAAGCACCGCGCAGAGCTTTCCCTCCTCTGGGGTAATTCTGCACTAAAACACCCGGGTCAAAACAAGCGTGAGTCACGTTGCAGCGCCCGCCACCAGAGATGCGAACTTTTGCCAGGAGTTGCCGGCCAGCTTCTAGTAAAGTGACGCGGGCCTGCGGGTAGGTTTTGGCACAGGTAATTGCACTAAAAAAACCAGCAGCACCGCCACCTATGACTGTAATTTTGAGCATTCGATCGGACAAATTTTTTCTCGCTTATTCTGGTTCAAAATCGGATTTTGCCGCCCCGCAAGTGGGACAAACCCAATCGTCGGGGATATCTTCAAAGGGTGTACCGGGAGCTATGCCTCCGTCGGGGTCGCCTACTTCTGGATCGTAGACGTAACTGCAAACTGTACAAACGTATTTTTGCATTTGCTTAACTCAATTTTATATTGCAAGCTTATAGATTGTACTGGACAACGCAACCTAGTGCAATACCAATTTCAAACAGTAATGAGACTTTCGGCCATTACCAAATTCTTAAAAATTAAGTTTTTCACAATTATAAAATATAAAATATACACTCCTGGAGGCACTCCGACAAAGAAACCGGGTTTTTTACCGAATCTACGGGTTCCAACGCGTCTTTTCGTAAAAAAACCCGGTTTCTGGGCCCCCCATGCCTAAGTCCTAATCTAATTAAGTCTTGCACCAATCTAAAACCTAAAATCTAAAATCGTCAAAGCCTCCAAAACCGCAGTTCTAGAGGCTCGATCGTATTTTTTATTAGTTTGCTGCGATTGCAAGACTAGACTTTCGCTAAAGGCTTAGTCCAAACGCCGTTTTCATCTTCTTCGTACTGCTGGTGAATGGCGTCCCAAGCAGTGTGTTCCGCTTGTATCGAGTCGTTGCTTTCATCAAATGCGGCGTTGTAGGATTCCATAAAGGTTTTTTGAGCAGCTTCCGACAGGTGCGATCGCACTTCTGGAGATAAGTCTGCCGGACTATTGCAGCGACCTTTGACGGCGCGCGGCAGCGTCATTTCGCTAACTGAAACTTCTTCGCCGCCTGCACTTTCTAGCAAGAGTTGAAATTCGCCCGATCGGTCGGCGGCGACTTCTGCCATCACGAGAAACTCGCCTGCTTCAACGCGGGTTTGATAGATAGTTGCTTTGTCTTCCGGCATTCCCAAGGTGACTAAAGCGGAAACTAGACCCGCACCGGCCGAACCTGCGATCGCGCCGCTAGCAGCACCCAACAGTACCGCACCCAGCGGGCCCGCCGATACTACTGCACCGACAAAGGGAATAAACAGCACGCCGACGCCTGTTAGCAAACCCAAAAAAGAACCGAATAATGAACCAAAAATCGCCCCGCTTCGCAGACCGCCTAATATCACATCTTTTTTAGTAATAAAGCCGGCAATTTTAGTTTTAGATTGAAAGTTTTTTCCCATTACTGAGATGTGGTCGCGGGAAACTCCGCGATCGAGCAACCGCCGAATTACGCCGTCTAATTGTTCTTCTTCCTTAAATACGGCTGAAACTGTTCGTTCGGCTAAATATTCCTCTGTCATTGTTCCTCCTTGATGGTTTTTCGATTAGTAGTGCTGGTTTTCAGTATAGGAGGACGCTGTAGGGCGATCGCATCGACCGCGAGATAGAGGTCGATGCGACTGTGGCTAGATTGAGTCTATATCAAAGGAGTTAAAGAGGCTGGTAGTTTCCGGTGCAATCGGTTATTTCAAGCTTTTATTCATATCTAATGTACTCAGCTAAAAACACCAATTGATTTATCATTTCTTCGGCTGACTTAGCAGCAATCAAGTTAAAAAAAACCCGCAACTGATCGCCAATCGAGTACCGCTGTTGCACTCCCATAATAATTCCAGCATGACCGATATTTTGGGCAATAAAGGTACTGTGCAAACGACAAAAATCTTTAGTGTTGAAACTGTATATGGCACGCCCTTGCTCCGCTGCCCAGATCAGTTGTTCCTCATCTTAACAGCTAAGCTTGTTAGCGTCCGAGGTAGTTATTACGTCTACACCAGAGGTTCGCAGAGCGAGTATCAGCGAGCGTTGGAGAATATCCTCATCCATGTATAAACAAATTCGGCTCACGATAGCTTACCTGCCATATATTCTGCTTCCAAACGGTCATACTCTTCGTAGTAAGCTGCTATTTCGGCGTCCGTTGCTTCCTTGTTCGCGTAATAGTAAGTGAGTGCTGCATAAATTTGTGCTAAAGTCAAATGCGGTCTTTCATCAATGATTTGCTGGGGAGTCATCCCGGCATTAAAATCAATAGCAATATTCTCTACCGTAATTCTAGTTCCTGCAATTCGCGGGCGGCCGCCACAGGTTCCCGGCGTGCGGACAATTAGCGTTCCTATCTCAACAGCAGTTGTCATATTTACCTAGATTGAGTTAACTTTATTCTATTGTAACGCAGCTTCATTTCTACCCGATCGCATTTATCCAGGTTAATCAATGCCATTAGCACCCCTGTTTCCTGTCGTTCATCCCATTCTCAAATCGGCTTTTCCCGGATGTCTGTGGACGGGAGATATCAACAGCCGAGAAATTGCCCTCACATTTGACGACGGGCCTCACCGTCAGCACACACCTCAACTGTTAAAAGTTTTAGATAAATACGACATCAAAGCTAGTTTTTTCTTGCTAGGTTTTTGCGTGGATAGGCATCCAGAAACGGCTAAAGAAGTGTACGATCGCGGACACTGGATCGGTCTCCACGGCTACCAGCATATATCGTTTCCCAAACTCAAAACCCACGAACTCAAACAAAGTTTAGAAGACACGCAAAAAGCAATTGCCAAAGCTTGCGATTTAGACCCAAAATTAATCCTGGACGTGCGGCCACCCAACGGCATTTTTACGCCGCGAACACTAGAGTTATTGCAACAGTGGGAATATCGCCCTGTAATGTGGAGTGTCGTCCCGGAAGATTGGGTGAGGCCGGGGGTTAGGAAAGTTATTAGTCGCATCGTGCAGCAAACAGAAAACGGATCAATTATTGTACTGCACGACGGCTATTGCGGTGGCGAAGATGTGGCAGCCTCTGCGGATAAAATAATTCCATTGCTTTTGTATAAAGGTTACAAATTCGTGACAGTCGATCGACTGTGGGAACAAGTTTCTGCATGATTGTGTCACTGCAATCCCAAGCGCAGCAATAGCCAAGCTTTGAAATTGCTTCGCAATTCTCGGAATCACTGCGCGGCTGTGAAGGCGCTAGTCATGAGTATGTTAAGAGAAACAGGTTAAAATACCTAGTATTCTATAAAATTTGCTTCGGTTTCGATCGCCAATTGGTAAGTAGAGGAGTCTGTTCTATGATTCGATCGCACAGATGGCAAGCTATCATCGGTTTACTGGTAGCCCTGGGGATAATCATCGGGAATTTAGTGTTTCCGGGCATGAATGTACCCCCGGCATTTGCTCAAGCCAAATTTACGGATGTTAACAACCATTGGGCGCAAGCTTGCATTGAGGAGTTAGCACAGAAAAAAATTATCAGTGGCTATTACGAAGACGGCACTTTTCGCCCGAATCGCCCCGTCAGCCGCGCTGAGTTTGCGGCCATGGTTCGCATGGCTTTTCCAGATGCCCAAACCGTCCGATCTCCGATCGGCTTTGCAGATATTCCCACAAATTACTGGGGTTTTAAAGCAATTCGAGAAGCTTATCAGACGGGTTTTATGTCCGGTTACAGCGGCAGTATTTTTAACCCGACATTGAATGTTACCCGCTGGCAGGTTTTGGTAGCTTTAACCAGCGGCTTAAAATATACACCCGCAGGGCCGGCGGCTGAGATTTTGGATGCGACTTTTGAAGATGCGCGGGACATTCCCGAACTGGCTAGAAGTGCGATCGCCGCCGCCACAGAAAAACAACTTGTAGTCAATTATCCGGCTGTTAAACAGCTAGAACCTACTCGGAATGCTACTCGCGCCGAAGTAGCAAGTTTTTTCTGTCAGGCGATCGCCAAACCCGGCCAAACTGCCTTAATTCCTTCGGAATATATCGCCCAAGTTCCGGCGAATATCGGCCCGCCTCGAACAACAGAAACCTCGGAAGCGGGAAAAGTTCGGGCGGAAGTTTCTTTCGTAAAAGAAGCAGAAAATGCTAAAAATCTCCGCATCAAAATTATCCGTGACGGTAAAATTTTATTAGAAGAACCAGTGCTGATTCCGACTCGCTCTCTAGTAGATAATCCAGACAAAAGAGCCAGCGAAGAAATAGCAGAAGGACGTTTTTTATCGCTGCGAATTCGTGATTTAGACGGGGACAAGGAACCGGAAGTGCTGGCAGATTTAGTCTCAACCAAAAGCGGTGTCCGCTGCTGCAATTATTCGTTTATTTACCGCTACGATTCGGCAGCTAGCAAATACACTCATCTCAAGCATTTCTGGGGCAATGTGAGTTACGAAATTGTCGATTTGGGCAAAAATGATATCCCAGAGTTTAAGAGTCAGGACGGCAGATTTTCCGAGGCTTTTACCAATTACGCTGATTCTCGCTTTCCGCTGCAAATTTGGCAGTACCGCCAAGGTAAAATGCAAGATGTTAGCAAACAGTATCCGGTGGAAATATACACGAATTCTGCTGAGCTTTGGCTGGAATCTAACAAGCGTCTGAGTGAAGATGGGGAGGTGAAAGGGGTTTTGGCGGCCTTCATGGCGAACAAGTATGTCATGGGCCAGGAGGCGGAAGGTTGGCAATTGTTGGAGAGGGTTTATCAAGGGCGCGATCGCACTCAATACTTTGGGAAGTTGCGGGAGTTTTTGGTGAGTACGGGTTATGCTAGTAAGTAGACTTGGAGGTTTTTAACCGCAGATGAACGCGGATAAACGCTGATAATATCTGTAGGGGCGGGTTTTACGAAAAATATCTAATTCCTACTAACAATATTACTAAACCCGCCCCCATACAACAGATAACCCAAGTCAACTATTCATCAAATTTACCGTCACATATTAATTTGTTTAAATAAAGTAAACTCATAACAACTTGTGAAGAAATACCCAAAATTGTGGCTTTTTGAAGCCCCAAGCTAAAATAAATATAAAATATCATAAATTTAATCACTGAAAATGGTATATCCATCTGCACCTTGGAATCTGCAAGGTTATGCTGTTGGGACTTTACAATTGGTAGATGTGGCACGAGTGCGCCCCTTGGTTCCCTCTGACTTAGAAATTGTCTCTGTATTGCCCGGAAAAACCCTAGCTGGCATTTATATATCGTCCTACGGGTTGGGTTCGGTGATGGAGTACAATGAGTTAATTGTAGTTAGTGCGATCGCCAATTATGCAGGAAAATGGGGCGCTTGGATTTCCCACATCTACGTAGACAATCCTAACTCGGTAGCTGGCGGGCGCGAAATTTGGGGACTTCCTAAAGAATTAGCTCAATTTAGTTGGGAAGGTAGCGATTCGGTAAAGGCAGCACCCCTAGGCTACCGCGTCACAGTTAGCCAAGGAAACCGTCAACTGTGCAGCCTCAATTACAGCCAGCAAACTTTAGCCTTCCCGGTGCCTTTTAGCGGAAATGTTTTCAGCGCTGACAGCAGCAATTTGCTGTTATTTAAAGGAGAATTGGGTTCTAAAATCGGCTTGATTAGAGGCGAGTTAGATGTGCCAGAAGAAAGCCCTTTTGCCAGTTTTAACTTGGGTCAGCCCTTGCTAACAGTTGCCTGCGAAAATATGCGTTTAACAGTCGCTGCGCCGGAAGTTGTAGGAAATAAATCCGTTGAATTCAGTTATTAGCTGTAAAGTGCGGATAGTCGCCGTAAAGCTAAAAAAACAGAACAGCCAGAAACGCGGTTTCTTGAACCGGGTTTCTGGCGCGGCGTATTAGTTTGAGCTACTTAGGATGGCGAATTAAATAATTTACACTCTTGAAAGTGGGAAGTAGGAGTTGGGCACTCTTAGCCCGCCCTTTCTGGACGGGCTAAGAGTGCCCATCCCACAAGAACCATCACGCATTGTAAGTTATTTAATTCTCATTCCTTACTAATCTTTTTGAGGACTTACGTATCAAACGGCTAAAAGCCGGCTTTCTTCCTAAAAAATGCGTCCTTAGCACACCCAATATTCTCCGAGAAACCGGGTTGTTTTTCGTAAGTCCTATTTTTAAATGCCAGCCCCCGGAGCGGCTTCAGCACCCATTTCTAAAATTGTACCGCGAAGGAAATCAATTTGCTGCTGGAAATCCATCCCCTCAATCTTTCCTAATAAAGCTTTTCCTGCGTCGGGAAGTTGATAGTCTGGAGGCACGGGAATAATAGTTCCTTCGTCCATTCCTACCGCTAGGAAATACCAAAAAGCCAGCTTGGTTTCAGGACTCATCGAGCCGTACATCCGGCTGATTTCAGTATTTGCTTTTGAGGCAATGTCCCGCATTACTTGTAGTTGTTCTTGGTGGGGCAGAGGCTTGACTTGCTCGAACAAACCCTGAGCGATTTCCGAACCGGAAGCACCGGGAGCCGCTGGCGTTATTGACTTGCCCATTTCGGTGTAAACAAACCACAGCAAACCTAATTGGTCGTCTACACTCAACTGCTTAATATCTGCTTTTCCTTGGTCGTAAGCACTGGTAGTAAAGGTCATTCAAGCCTCCAAAATAATATGTATTGCTCAGTTTTCTTATTTTTGAGAAAACTTTTGTTTGCTACTTAAGTTAAAGTACCTAATAAATAGTGATGCTAGAATCTTGCTTAAGACAGAGATGATCCCGGACATAAGTTCGGCGAGTAAATTCACAAAAATTGGGAAAAAGTGCAACCAAAGGATGAGGCAAATTTGACAAGATTGTTGTTAGCGAAGCTCATGATTAGCATTGTTTAGCCGATCGACGATCGCCTATAATCGCAACATACCTGTATTGAGGTGGCTGTTATGTCGATCGCAACTGCAAAACGTTTCACCATAGCGGAATATCATCGCCTGACAGAACTGGGGTTCTTTGGTGAGGACGATCGAGTTGAGTTAATCAAGGGAGAACTTGTGAAAATGGCAGCTAAAGGTACCGCTCACTCTGTTTGCGAGACACGCTTGGAACGCGAGTTATTTAAGCTGCTGGGAGAAAGGGCGACACTGCGAGGGCAACAACCGATTATTCTGCCGGATGACAGCGAACCTGAACCCGATCGCGCGATCGTGCAAAATCGCCCTGATGACTATTTATCCTGTCACCCCACAACAGCGGATATATTGTTACTGATTGAGATTGCGGATTCTTCTTTGAATTACGACAAACAAGTCAAGTTGCCCCTTTATGCTGAAGCGGCTATCTCTGATTATTGGATATTTAATTTATTAGAAATTTGTTTGGAATGTTACAGCGAACCTTATCAGAATTCGCAAGGCAAATTTGGTTATCGCGTCAAGAGAATTTTTCTGCCTAACGAAACAGTTGCCCTCCCTAATTTTGGGGATTTGTCCCTAGATTTATCTAAAGTATTTCCTCCTAGTTCGATCGGCGATAAATAATATCGTTTTCGGTGGCATCGGAATCATATATTTGGATAATGTCAGTGCGAGCGTCCTCGCTCGCGATCCATACCGTTCGCTGTGGACGCTCGCACTGCATAATAATTCCAATGCCACCAAATCAACCGGACATGATATCATTCCAAAGAAAATAGGCTGGCAAACAGCCAGCCTAGAATCAGGAGAACTTTATTTCAAACTCGTTGAAAATCTAGCTAAACAAACCCGAAATCCCGTTGACTGCTATTGCTCCAGCCAAAGCCGAAACAACCACAGAAGTCAGAGCCGTACCGAACAGCCACCAAGCTGCGGCGGCTGCCGCTTCGCGCGCATCTTCTGCTTGCTGCTTGGCCTTGTTCTTGAGCTGTTTGATGCGTTTTTTGGTTTCATTTTGCAGGCGTTCCGATCGCAATAAAACGCTGTCCCTTGCTCCTTCCATTTGGTCAACAATTCGGTGAGCCTGTGCCTCGGAAATATCGGAACGAGAACTCAGCAGGGCAACTAAAGTAGCGCGATCGAACTCACCTAAACGCTCTTTAATCGCGTCAAATCCGGCCTGCGGGTCGTCAAACACTTTGCGTAAGTCCCGCTTGATGCCTTCGTAGTTGAGCTCTGGTCGATCGAGCGAATTGAGGTAATCCCGGATTTTCCCGAAAATACCATCCATTGCTGACTGAAACTTGTCCTGAACCATTTGAACTTGTTCGACAATTTGGTTGCGGACAGATTCAATTTGGTCGGCAATTCTGTTAGCTTCCTCTTGGGAGATGTCTTCCCGCTGCGACAGCAATGCTACCAGAGTCGATCGATCGAAGTGCTTCAGGCGATCGCCCAAACTTTGCATCCCCATTCCCGGCTCGCTAAACAGCAACTGCAAATCGCGTTTGATGCTTTCAGGATTGAGTTCTTCCTTGTCCGTATTCCGCAAGTAATTTTCCAAACTGCCTTGGAAATCCCGGACTGTTTTTTGAGCGCGAGATGCCAAGCGGCGGGGCGATTTCACGATGCTGCGAATTGAATCTTGCACGCGATCGATCGTCCGATTGATCTGTTCTTCGCTCAAATCTTCCCGCTGCGAAAGCAGCTTGACTAAAGTTTCGCGATCGACCTGAGAAAGTCTGTCCCGAAGTGCCAAAGCACCCTCTTTCGGATTTTCAAACAATTTAGTCAAATCCCGATTGAGGCCTTCTGGATCGAGTTCTTCCAGGTTTGTATTCCGCAGGTACTCGCCAATTTTTGCAGTAACTTCCTCGTACTGTTGCTTAGCTCTATCTGCCACTATTTGCGGCGCGTGGATAATGTTGTCGCGCACAGATTCGATCCGGTCGATCGTCTGATTGATCTGTTCTTCGCTGAGGTCTTGGCGCTGTGACAGCAACTGCACCAGCGTATCGCGGTCGAATTGAGACAAGCGTTCTCTCAGCGCTTTGAATCCGGCTTCCGGGTCGTTTAACAGCGTTTGAAACTCGCGCTCGATCGCTTCAGGATTGAGTTCTTCCTTATTAGTATTGCGGAGATAGTCTTCTACCTTTTGCCGCAATTCTTGGGCTTTCGATTTCGCTTGCTCTTGCAATTCTTGAGCTCTTGAAATTACGCGATCGCGCGAACTTTCGAGCTGCCCGATTAACCGATCGGCTTCCTCTGGACTGAAATCCTCCCGCTGACCCAGCAACTGCACCAAAGTATCGCGGTTAAACTGAGACAGGCGATCGCGCAAAGCCTCAAAACCAGCATCGCGATCGTCCAAAAGCGCTTGGAAATCCCGCTCGATACCTTCAGGATTCAATTCTTCCTTGCCGGTCGATCGCAAATAATTCTCAATCCGACTCCGCAAATCTTGAGACTGTTCTTCACCAGCAGCAGCTTGCACAATTTCCAACACTTCTTGTCGGACACCTTCAAGCTGTTCGGCAATTTCCGTCACCTGTTCAGGAGCAAACCCCTCACGGCGGCCCAGAATCCCTACAAAATAATCGGGATTAAACATTTCTAACTGGCGCAAAACCGCCCCAGGAGAAGCTTCCGGGTCATAAATAACATCCCTAAATTCCTGCTTGATTGTCTCCCGGTTGAGATGCCAAGGTTGGGCATTCATCAAGTAGTTTTCCACATCAGCCTTAGCTGTATTGAAAGGCAGCGCAGGCACTTTGTCGCCCACCTTAGAAGCCAAAGATTTAGCTTTTTGAGTACCTTTTTCTGTCAGTTGTTGCAACTGACCGGAGATTTTTTCAACATCCAAATCAGACAAATCCGTCCGCGACAAAACAGTGCCCACAAGAGCTTCCACACCCAACTGCATCGCTCGCTTCATGCCGCTGCTGGATTCCGATTTGTTTTCCCTACTTTCTAGAATTTGAGACAGCTTGGCGTTGAGTTCGTCAGACTTCAGCAAATCTGGAGCCGCAAACTTAAGAAAATCAACCAACTCTAAATTCGGGTCTTTCTGCTCTTGCTGCTTGCCGAAAGTTTGCTTCCAAACGCCTTCTAGCTGGTCAGCAATTTGAGTTATTTCCTCTTGAGTAAAGTCTGTGCGACTCTTAACTAAATCCACAAAAGTCTGGCGGTTAACATTCTTCAGAACGTCGCTTCCCGCAAGAGATTTGATATCTGCATCGCCCAGCAACTTTTCAAATTGACCGCGAATTTCCTTAACATCTAGTTTCGGTAACTGCAAAGAACCCACATAATCTTGCAGCGTTTCGCGAATGCTATCCGGGTCTACCGCCGAACTCAATTCGCGGCGGACAGCGGCAACAGATGCCTCTACAGTATTGACCATTTGGTCGCTAGCCATCTTGCCGCCGATCGCAGCACCAGCACTACCCATCACGCCTTGAACGCCTGAAAAAGCAGTTTTTATCAAGGAACCCATCATGGAACCGACGGCGCTAGAACCGAGCCACACCAGCGTTAAAAAGTACGCCGACCAAATGACCACACCAATAATTGCCGCTCCGTCTACCGAGGCAATTGAAGTTAGTTTTACTGCCAGAAAACAAGCCAAAAATAAAGCCAGGTTAACTGTGACTAAAATCCAACCCCCGACTAAACCTTCGATTTTCCGAACTTTCTTGCCTAAAGTTTCGGACTCATCATCATCGTCATCGTCGGGTAAAGCCTCGTCCCAATTTGAGATTTTGGCGGCAATCGAGAAATTGGTTAACAGGAATTGGAAGCCGAAAGCCATGATGACTCCGGCGATTAATGCCACGAAAAACTGAGGGCTTAAAAACATCAGCCCTCCGATATCGGGGTGCTCAAATGGCACATCTATTTCTACTGGCATTTCTACTGGCATTTGGGCCATATTGAATTTGGGACTGTACAGCGAAATTAATAACTCGCTTTCAAACATAATTTACCTCCTAAGTTTTTATGCCTAACTCGGCACATCGAAAACGGCCCCCAACTTTTTTTGAGGGATCTTTGTAATCTTTAGATGATGTTTTATTTGGGTTCGGATTTATCTTACTGAAGCCCTTATTAGTGAAATTGGGATGAGCGGTTAATCAGTTATCTAGTGATCTCATCCTTACTGCTTATTATGGCTCTGGAAGCTAAAAAATAAATCCGTCTAAAGTCAGAAATTAGTTTTCAAGGGATTAGTAGCAGCAGAGTTCGCATCAAAGTGGCAAGTTTGATGCGGGGGCTGCCACCCATTATCAATAGTAGTAAAGTAATTTTCGGCGCACCCTACATATCGTAGAGTACGCTACCGAGTTAGGATTCTGTTTGATTGTTAGGGTCAAAACGAGCTAGTAATTCCCGGCGTTCGAGATCCATACTCAGTCGCGCGATTTCAAGAAATTCTAGTTGAATCAAAGGCTCAATTATTTGGGCTAATTCTTCATCAATTTCGCCAAATCTTACTTGTAATATACTCTCAACATTCTGGCGTTTACCTTGCTGAATACCTTGCTCGATACTTTGCTGAATACCTTGCTCGATACCTCGCCGAGTTGCTTCTTCAAGCCGTTGTAAATAGAGCGGTGACAGTTCCATAATTAACTCCAGATTTTCTCGATATATAATAAATAGTAAAGTGATATTTAGCGCACCCTACCGATTGTAGAGTACGCTGCTGAGTTAGGATTCGGGTTGGTTTTTCGACGCATCAAAATGAGCTAGCAATTCAGAGCGATCGAGCTGCCTAATTAGTCGCGTGCGATCGAGGGGTTCTAGCTCAATCAAAGGCTCGATTATTTGGGTTAATTCTTCATCAATCTCGCCAAATTTTACTTGTAGCATACTCTCAACTATCAGGCGTTGAGCGCGCTGCATAGCTTGCTGCATACCTTGCTGAATACCTTGCTGCATACCTCGCTGAGTTGCATCTTCCAACCGTTGCAAGTAGAGGGGTGACAGTTCCATAATTAACTCCCGATCTTCTCGATCTATGTCTTGACGTACTTCTAATATCGTTCGCAAGTTGTACAACAATTCTAACGCATTCAACCGAAAGACATTATCTGAGGGTAACTCTCTCAATTCGGCAATAGCTTGCTTCTGCACGTTTCCCTTCCCTAAAACTCTCAGCCACAGGGTTTCTGGAGTCCGGGGGAGTTGGTGAATGGCAATAATCGCTGCTTTCAGAGATGGGCCCATAAAATAAACTCCACTTACCCAATTTTCCGGTTCGGGAATCGCTCGAAATCCAGCTAATATCGTGTCGGAAACAGTCGGCGACAGTATCCAAAGTTGGGGCAAGTCTGCCTCTGCAATCCGGGTATTTTCTCTAACTGCCGCGCGTTCAAATTCGCCGTGGATATCGAAGAGTTTGCCCAGACAACTGCGAATTTCTCCGATTTGGACGGGGCTGCGGAAGGGTTCAAATACAGCGGGTTTTGCTGCAATTTGACCCAAAATGCCGAGGGCTGTTGCTTCGACTTCCGGTTCTGCTTTCGGGGAAAATAAAACGTCAACCTGCCTTACTTCTCCAGCAACATCCCGGCTGGTTTCTACATTACCGAGAGGGGTTAATAGTTCTTTCAGATACTGTTTAGCAAATTGGTCGTGAATAAATCTGGTCATGCGATTTTAGATTTTAGATTTTAGATTTTAGATTGGGAATTAGTTACGGGATATGGGTTTGGCGCTTGCCTAAAGTTGCATTATTTTTTGAATCCGGTCAATCCATTTTAGATTTTAGATTTTAGATTTTAGATTGAAGCATTCATCCCACGGATAAATACGTTCGGCAAGTTTCATCGGATACAGGTTTTTTATTCCTGGACGGATGAATCACGTGGCGGGTATCCTGGATGCTGTCGGTCATTAGAATGTAATTGCGCGTCATTCAACAAACATGATATCGGGTGCGCCGCAGCCTAGGCTACGAATTTTTCCCGCAGCATTTACCCTCACAGTTGCGAATGCTGCGAATACAGCCGTACTCCTCGAAACGTTGACTGTGTTTGCGAACCGTAGGATAGGCAATTAAATATAATGGAATTCCGATTAGTTTGTAAAGCAATCGACCAGCAGCATGAACAATATCCCAAATTTCGCTTAAATTAGGTTCTCGAACAAATTCTCCTATTTCATCTTTTAAGGCAAGCCACTGAGATTGCACAGTAGGAGAGTGACAATTATCAAAGACTGCCATACCTTTTTCGTAGTTTTGCCAAATTTTATTCATATATTTAATCAAATCGGGCTTAGTTCTGATAATATCAGAAGTTGATCTAAAATTACACTCATCCGGTATTTTAAGGAAATCAGCCATGCGACTATCTCAAATGCTTTTTGTTACCCTGCGCGAAGACCCGGCAGAAGCAGAAATTCCCAGCCACAAACTATTACTCCGTGCCGGATACATCCGGCGCATCGGTAGCGGAATTTACGCTTATCTACCTTTAATGTGGCGAGTTCTCAAAAAAGTATCTCAAATTGTGCGCGAAGAAATGGACGCTACCGGCGCTCAAGAATGTCTCCTCCCGCAATTGCAACCGGCCGATTTGTGGCGGGAATCCGGCCGCTGGGATACCTACACTCAAGCTGAAGGTATTATGTTTGCCATGACAGATAGGCAGCAGCGAGAATTGGGACTGGGCCCAACTCACGAAGAAGTAATTACTACAATTGCTAAAGATATGATTCGTTCCTATCGGCAATTGCCTTTACATCTTTATCAAATTCAAACTAAGTTTCGCGATGAAATTCGCCCGCGTTTTGGGTTGATGCGCGGTCGCGAATTCATTATGAAAGATGGCTATTCTTTCCACACTAACGAAGAAAGTTTGAAAAAAACTTATCAGGATATGGCTCAAGCTTATAGCAATATGCTGCGCCGATCGGGCTTGCAATTCCGAGCAGTAGATGCTGATTCGGGAGCAATTGGCGGCTCTGGTTCTCAAGAGTTTATGGTGTTGGCTGAAGCGGGGGAAGATGAAGTTCTTTATACTGAAGATGGTCAGTATGCAGCTAATGTGGAAAAGGCTGTATCGATGCCTGCGGATGTGGAACCGTCGCCCTTTGCAACGTTTGAAAAGCGGGAAACGCCGGGAACTGAAACAATTGATAAACTTTGCAAATTTTTGAAATGTTCTCCGACGCAAGTTGTCAAAAATGTGCTTTACCAAGCTGTTTACGACAATGGCATCACAGTCTTGGTATTGGTAAGCATTCGCGGCGACCAAGATGTGAATCAGGTAAAGTTGCTGAATGAATTGACGAAGTTAGCGGGCAATTATCAAGCTAAAACTGTTTTATTTTTGACTGTTCCCGATGCGGAAGCTCAGCGGAAATGGGCGGCTAAATCTTTACCTCTGGGTTATATGGCTCCGGATCTTGCTGATGATTATATCGCCTCCAACCCCCCCCAACCCCCCCTTACCAAGGGGGGGCAAGAAGACTCAAATCCCCCCCTTACCAAGGGGGGGCAAGAAGACTCAAATCCCCCCCTTACCAAGGGGGGGCAAGGGGGGGTATCTCCCAAGTTTTTGCGTTTGGTCGATCGCACAGCAGTTGATCTGACAAACTTTGTCACTGGTTCAAACGAATCAGGATACCACGTTGTCGGGGCTAATTGGAACAAAGAATTTCCCCTGCCAGCAACGGTTGTAGGCGTCAGAACAGCTAAAAAGGGCGATCGGGCAGTGCACAACCCCGAACAAACCTTGGAAAGTGCCAGAGGCATCGAAGTCGGCCACATCTTCCAATTAGGAACCAAATACTCCCAAGCAATGGGCGCCACCTACACCAGCGAACAAGGCGAAGAAATGCCCTTTGTTATGGGCTGCTACGGCGTCGGCGTGTCGCGCCTAGCTCAATCGGCCGTAGAACAATCCTACGACAAAGACGGGATAATTTGGCCAGTGGCGATCGCGCCGTATCACGCCATCATTAGCATCCCCAATATTTCCGACGCCCAACAAGTAGAAGTCGCCGAAAAACTCTACGCACAACTCAACCAATCTGGCATTGAAACCTTGCTAGATGACCGTGACGAACGAGCCGGAGTTAAATTCAAAGATGCTGATTTAATCGGCATTCCCTATCGCATTGTTCCGGGCCGTTCGCTGAAAGCAGGAAAAGTTGAAGTTGTGGAAAGAGCCACTCACCAATCACATGAAATTCTCATTGATGAAGTAAATTCTACTTTAAAACAGTGGATTGAAGCCGCCATCAACTAAGCCTTTATAATTGGTAAGGTGCGCGCACCGCGCACCTACATTTAGGCTCGCAATGTGCCCGGTGTACACCCTACATTAGCTCCCCTCTTTCTCTTCCTTATTCCCTCTTCCTGACATCCGTTACATCCGTTATATCAAATCCGTTGGCATCAGAATTATTCATCTCTCTCTTCCCTTTCTCTGTATCCTCTGTGTCCTCTGCGGTTTCCTCATTCCGATACAACCGGAATTGATATTACATCCGTTACATCCCGTACATTGCTCGTTGCCGAACTTCCCTCTTCCTTGAGATGTGAAATCCCCTAAAACTTAAAACTCGGTATGAATCTGAACCTAAATCAGTTTCTGCGATTCCCTCAATCCCGAATTGGGCGGTACTTAGCCCAAGTAACTGTCGTTGCTGTCGCTTACGCCGTGGGGGCGAGGCTAGCAATTTCAATTCAAGGTGTTAGTCCCTTTGCTGCCTCGGTGTGGCCACCCGCAGGAATTGCACAAGCTGGACTTTTGTTGTTTGGGAGTAAAGTCTGGCCAGCCATAGTTTTGGGTACATTCCTGCTAAATTTTGTTAACCCAAATGAACAGATATTTGCGGTTTGGCTGGGAGGAAACGCCGGGGCAATTCTGCAAGCTGTTTTTGCAGTAACTGCCCTGCGCTGGATGGGGTTTCGTCCATCTCTCGATCGCTTGAAAGATGTAGTTAATTTAATCTTGTTTGGCGGTCTAATTTCTACTCAAATCAGTTGTACGATTGGCGCGTTTTCCCTATATTTAGCGGGGAAAGTAGATAGGACAGAATATTGGTCGCTTCGGTGGGATTGGTGGTTGGGAGACACAATGGGAGTTTTAATTTTAACTCCCTTAATCCTAATATTTTTTCGCCCTAAAGTAACCGCCGAGCGTTTAAAAAGACAAACAGGCAGCCAGCAAAAATATTTAATTTGGCGGGCAGTATGGTTATTATTATTAATTGGGGTGAGCTGGCTGGTCTTTGTGTCGAAAACTGAAGCTTCTATTTCTAGTTATCCCCTGGAATATTTGCCGTTTCCTTTCATAATTTGGTCGGCGCTCCAATTCGGTCAACGAGCCGCTGTCCTAGCATCGTTCATTGTCTCAAGCATCGCAATTATGGGCAGTTCTCAGGGAGGGGGGCCGTTCATAGCCAAAGCCGAAAATATCACTCAGGCTATCTTATTTTTGCAAGCTTTTATGGCTGTAGTTACAATTACATCGCTGTTATTGGCAGCGACGGTAGCTGAACGCGCCGAGGCAGAAAATTCGCTGCGAGAAAGCGAAATTAAATATCGAGAATTGGTGGAAAATGCAAGCAGCATTATTCTGAAATTGGATGCTGACGGCAATATTACTTTTTTTAACGAATTTGCTGAAATATTCTTTGGCTACACTCAGGAAGAAGTCATTGGTAAAAATGCAATGGGAACAATTCTTCCGCAGACAGACATCGAAGGGAATAACTTACAGTTGGTTTATAATGAAATTTTACAAAATCCCGATCGCTTTACCAGCTATGAAAATGAAAACCTCCGACGCCGTGGCGATCGCGTTTGGGTATCTTGGGCAAATAAACCGCTGGTTAATTCAGCGGGAGAAATCCTGGGCATCCTCTGCATCGGCACAGATATCACCGCTCGCCGAAAAGCTGAAATAGCGCTGCTTCATCTGAATGAAAAGCTGGAAATCCGAGTTGAAGAGCGGACAAATGCCCTGAAACAAAGCGAACTTCAGCTACAGAAACAGAAATCGGCCTTAATTGATTTAGCCAAAAATAAAGCGCTGAATCAAGGCGACTTAACAAAGGCGCTTCAAGAAATAACTGAAACTGCTAGCCGTACTCTGGAAGTTGCCCGATCGAGCGTATGGCTGTACGATCGCACTAAATCCAAGATCGAGTGCCTGGATTTGTTCGATCGCGCTGTCAACCAGCACTCAGACGGTTTGCAATTAGCAGAAGCAGACTATCCTGTCTATTTCCAAGCACTGCGAGAAGAACGCGCAATTGCTGCCTTTGACGCGCAAAACGATTTTAGAACTAGAGAATTTGCGGAATCTTACCTACTTCCGTTCGGCATCACTTCCATGCTAGATACGCCGATTCAAATAGGCGGAGAAACAGCCGGAGTTCTCTGTTTAGAACACGTAGGAATGCCCCGCCGTTGGACTATTGAAGAACAAAGTTTCGCTGTTTCTCTAGCAGACTCTGTAACTTTCGCAATGGAAGCGCGAGAACGCCAGCGCGCTGAAGAAGCGCTGCGACAAGCTGAGGCAAAATACCGCAGCATTTTTGAAAATGCGATCGTCGGCATCTTTCAAACTACTCCCGATGGGGAATATCTCAGCGTCAACCCTGCTTTAATTCGTATTTACGGTTATAGTTCCTTTGAAGAGTTGAAGGGAACTTTAACTAATATTAACCGCCAGCTATATGTATGCCCAGAACGCCGCGCCGAAGTCATTAATTTAATGCGAAAAAACGGCAAAGTATCAGATTTTGAGTCTCAAGTTTACCGCCAAGATGGCAGTATAATTTGGATTGCGGAGAATGCTTATACTGTCTGCGACAGACATGGAAATTTGCTTTATTACGAAGGTACTGTTCAAGATATCACAACTCGCAAACAAGCTGAGGCAGCTTTGCGCTTAGAACAAGAAAAATCTGACCGTCTCCTGCTCAATGTTTTACCGCAAGCGATCGCCGATAGATTAAAACAAGACCAAAGCATCATCGCCGATACTTTTTCCGAAGTAACAGTATTGTTTGCAGATATAGTCGGTTTTACCCAAATTAGTTCCCAAATTTCTCCCCCGGAATTAGTTTCCTTGCTTAACGATATTTTTTCCACCTTCGATCGCCTAGCAGAAAGGCACGGTTTGGAAAAAATTAAGACGATTGGCGACGCTTACATGGTAGTAGGAGGGCTGCCCATGCCCCGCAGCGATCATGCAGAGGCGATCGCCCAAATGGCCCTCGATATGCAGCAGGCAATTACTGACTTCAGCAATCTCCACAATCAAGATTTTAGCATCAGAATCGGCATTAACACCGGCCCGGTTGTCGCGGGAGTTATTGGAATTAAAAAATTTATTTACGATTTATGGGGAGACACCGTTAACACCGCTTCCCGCATGGAATCCCACGGCTTGCCGGGGTGCATTCAAGTCACCTCTGCAATTTATGATATATTGCAGGACAAGTATGTATTTGAAAGTCGCGGCGCGATCGAAGTTAAAGGCAAAGGCCAGATGACTACTTATTTACTCAAATGCAGACAGTGACTTTAGTAAAGGTTTTTCTCTAAAAGTAAGGGCGATCGCACTCTCAAATGTGCGATCGCCCTTACTTTTACGCTAGCCAAGTTTTTTAAAGCTTGTACAGGTTAATTCCAGCTTCCTTCGCCATGATTTCCAAACCCTTGTTTTGCAAGGTTTTAATCGCCTTTGTAGAAAGATGCAATTTTACCCAGCGCTTCTCCTGCGGCCACCACACCCGCTTCCACTGCAAATTTGCCTCTTGCAACTTGTGAGTGCGGTGGTGCGAGTGAGAAACTGCAAAACCGTTATTAGCCTTCTTCCCCGTTAGCTGACATTTCCGTGACATACTTCCCTCCAGATTACCGTTTTTTTGCGTGCAGCCTCTCATTATACCCGAAGGAAGAAGGAACAAGGAAGAAGGCTTGACTTATCCCTTTACCAATAGAAATAAACTCTTACTCCCCCCCTTAGCAAGGGGGGGTTGGGGGGGGTAATTACATGGCACGTTCAGTCAATTTTGTCAAGACTTGATTCGATCGCTCGACAAAATCCTTCATCCCTTCAGCATCGAAACCCTTCTGGGCCATCAAAGCCAAGTCGTAAACGTGGTGACAAATCATACTCGCCAACTGGGCCGACGGAGACTCGCCGCCACCTTGAATAATCGCACCCTGACTCAAACTCGCCAGATTTTGAATCAGCGGGTGAGACGTATTCACCAGCAAAACGTGATCTTCGGGGAATTCGGCCGCTTGCTGCTGCAACAGCGCAGTCATGTCGCGCATCCGGCGCAAAGCTTCCGGCAAAAGTACGATCGCAGGTGGCGTCGCCTCCGCAGAGTCAGACTTCAAAGCTTCTGTGCGAATGTTCACTTTCGGCTTATTGAGAGCTTTTTGGAACATTTCCTTAACTTGTTCGCTGCGAGTTTTATTCGTCGCCGGATCGACAATTTCCGCTTCTTTCTCTTTGTCAATTAGCGTTTCATCGATGTCGGAATCAACCCGCGAGAATTTGACATCTGAGTGTTCTCGTTCCAAGAAGCTGATAAAGTGCGTGTCGATGAAAGAATCCATAAACAGCACTTCTAAACCTTGGCTTTTGTGCATAGCAACGTAAGTTGCTTGAGACGCCGGATCTGTACAATAAAACACACGATTTTCGTGGCGTTTTTGATTGCGTTCCAAATACTCTTTTAAAGTCGTGTAAGGCTGGGTGGAACTAGAATTTTCCGACTTCGGAGTGACATCTTGCCACAAATCTCCTTCCTCTGTTTGCACCTGAACTTCTGGCGTTACAGTTTCTGGATTCTCGGCTGTTGGTTCGTAGGTGCTGCGGTAGATTAAAATATCTTCGACTTGCTTTTTGAACTTGTCATCGTTGAGAGTTCCAAACTTGACAAAAGTGCCGATATCTTGCCAGCAACGGATGTATTCGTTGCGGTCGTCGCGGTAGAGTTCTTTCAGGCGATCGCCCACTTTTTTCGCAATATAATCAGCGATTCTCCGCACAGTGCGATTGCTTTGCAAAGAACTGCGAGAAACGTTCAGGGGAATGTCGGTACTGTCAATAACTCCCCGCAGCGGCATCAAGAATTTCGGGATAATTTCTTCGCAGTGGTCGCTGACAAAAACCTGGTTGCAGAATAGCTTAATATTGCCTTGGGTAACATCGACATCCGGCCGCAATTTGGGAAAGAAAAGAATCCCGTTGACAATAAAAGGATAATCTGTATTCAGGTGTACCCACAGCAGAGGCTCGTCTTGGTACGGGTAAAGGTAACGGTACAGTTCTAAGTAATCTTCTTTTTGCAAATTGCTGGCTGATTCCCGCCAAATTGCTTTGTGCTTGTTGAGTTCCTCTCCCTCAAATTTGATGGGAACGGGCATGAAATCGCAGTAAGTTTTGATTAACTGCCTAATCCGACTGGGTTCTAGATATTCTTGTTCTTCATCTTGGAGGGTAAGAGTAATAGTAGTACCGCGTTCCGTGCGGGAAGATTCTGATAGTTCAAAAGCGGGAGAACCGTCGCAAGACCAGTGTACGGCTTGGGCTCCTTCCTGGTAAGAAAGAGTATCAATGTCTACTTTCTTCGCCACCATGAAAGAAGAGTAGAAACCGAGACCGAAGTGACCGATAATTGCGTCCTCGCCGCTGCCTTGGTATTTTTCAATAAATTCTTCTGCGCTGGAGAAAGCGACTTGGTTGATGTATTTTTTTACCTCGTCGGCGGTCATGCCGATGCCGTTATCGGAAATTGAGAGGGTTTTGTTTTCTTTGTCGATCGCTATGTTGATTTGCGGTTCGCCCACCTCGCCGCTGTATTCGCCGGAACGAGAAACCATTTTGAGTTTGGCAATGGCATCGACGGCGTTAGAAATTAGTTCCCGCAAGAAGACTTCGTGGTCAGTGTATAACGACTTCTTGATAATCGGGAAAATATTTTCGGTATGGATTGAGATTGTTCCCTGTTCTAAAACTGTCATAATTTTTCTCTGTGATGACTGCTAATTGCTTAGAAATAGCTATTTAATGATTTTCGGCGATCGTGCTACGTTTTGCCGAAGGGATTACCACAAAAAGATGATTCGGTTTTCCCCACATCTTGCACAATTCTCAATAAGCCTTTGACGGGCGGGCTTTCCGGCCTACCCCACAAGATAATTTACTCTTTGTGGAACAGGCCGAAAAGCCTGTTCTCGATCGTGGTGCAAGATGTCAGTTGCCCTCACATAGTAGCTCACAAAGGCAACTGCAGGAGAAAGGTGCTGCCGGAACCCAATTCGCTGCGGGCGCTGAGGCTGCCGCGGTGTGCGCGGGCGATGGTTTGGGCGATCGCCAATCCCAGTCCCGAACCGCCTGTATGGCGCGATCGATCGCTGTTAACTCGGTAAAATCGATCGAATATTCGCTCTAAATCTGCCGCCGCTATCCCAATACCGGTATCTTGAACCTGAACGATCGCCTCGATGTGATTGCAATCTAAAATAACTGTTACTTTCCCGCCCGCCGGAGTGTATTGAATGGCATTAACAATTAAATTAGCAACTAGGCGATAAAGTTGGTCGGAATTGCCGACAACATTTAACTGCTGCTGTACGCGCATTTCGGATGTTAGCGCTACCTTTGAGGCGATCGCCAAAGCGGCCAATTCCTCTATTAAATCGCTAACAAGGTCATTCAAACAACACAATTGAGGGCGATCGCGTATCACTTGATTATCCATGCGAGCCAGCAGCAGCAAATCAGCCACTAACTGAGTCAGTCGTCGGTTTTGGCGATCGATCGTCCGCAAAATTTCCTGCGCCTCTTTTTCATCCAATTGAGGCGTCAACAGCGCCGATTCTACAGTCGCCTGCGAAGCCGCTAAAGGCGTCCGCAATTCGTGAGCAGCATCCGCTGTAAACTGTTGGATTTGTCGGTAGGAAGCATAAATCGGTTTCATGGCTAATCCTGCCAGCCACCAACTAGCAAAGCCTATCAAAATCAATGCTGTAGGCAATCCTAATTTCAAAACCCATTTCACTGTACTGAGATAATCGTTGAAGTCTTCCAAGCTCCGCCCAACTTGAAAATATCCCCAATCTTCCTGATTATTGGTGTGCAGCAATACAGAAATTTGGTGATAAATATTGCCTTGGCTGTCAGTGATTGTTTGCCAATGTTGTGAGTTAAATGTCGGTGGCAATTCTTCGGGATAAGCGCCTGCTGTAGCAATCAAATTTCCTGAATTATCAAATAAACGGATATAGTAAAAGCTTTGGTTTATAGCGCTTAAAATATGGCGATCGGGCAACTGTTCTTTATCTTTAATGCCGTTAACTCCAATTACGCGGAGGTTGGGCAAAAGATCATTGACTATTGGTTCTAGGCGTCCGGGCTGCTGCAATTTTGTTTCTAGGCTGTCGTGTAGCGTCCCCGCTACCGATTCTAATTCGCGGTCTATGGCTACCCAGTGAGCGTGGGCGATCGCCTCGTATACGCCCAATCCCAGCAAGCTTAAAATCAAACCCATTACTGCTGCATAGGAAAGGGCTAATTGCCAGCGAGTTCGGTTAAATAGTTTATTTTGATTCATTTTTCATAACTTAAGCTGTCAGTCAAACAGTCCGCCAGGGAATGAATTCCCTGGCTAATAGTTAAAGTCCTCTAAAGAGGACTAAAGAACTCATTAGTCCTCTTTAGAGGACTTTAGCTTTGAGGCCGGGAATTCATTCCCTGCCGGACTATCGGTTTTACTTTAATTTCTCATGCGGTATCCGACGCCGTGAACGGTTTCTATTAAATTAGCGCCGCCAACAGACTCAAGTTTGCGCCGCAGCAAGCGCACTTGAGCTGCTACCACATTGCTAAAGGTATCTGCACTCGCTTCCCATAGCTGATTCCGAATTTGGTCGGTGGTGACAATTTGGTTCGGATGTTTCATAAAATATTCTAGCAGTTGAAATTCTTTGTTTGTCAGTGAAATTATCTGATTTTTGCCGTGGGTATCGACATGACAAGCAGTGCGATTTCCGCAGTCGAGAACGAGATTCCCTACCTGTCTATGTTGTGGTTGAATTTGGGGCGATCGCCTTTGCAAAGCCCGCAATCTTGCTAACAGTTCCGCCATCCCGAACGGCTTGACTAAATAATCGTCAGCTCCGGCATCTAGTCCCGCAACTTTATCTTCCATTCGGTCTTTTGCTGTCAGCATCAATACGGGCAGGGCGCTATGTTTAGCACGCAATCTCCGCAGCAGTTCCAATCCTGACAATCCTGGTAGCAACCAGTCAAAAATAGCGAGGGTGTATTGCGTCCACTGGCTGTCTAAATATTCCCAAGCTTCACTGCCATCGAGGGCCCAATCAACTATATATTTTTCCTGCTTTAAGGTTCGCTCGATCGCTTTCCCTAAATCTGGCTCATCTTCAACTAGCAAAACTCTCATAACTCTAATTTATAGCGGTAAATCTTTATACATTGTTAGCGATCGGCAGCATCTACCCCAACATCTAACATCACATACTGAGATGAAATCAGCATGAAATTTTCTAATTTCGCAGAAAAAAAGGACTGTTGACAATTATTGACAACAAGCGGGAAATGTCTTATACTCAAACCCAATCAAATTTTTGAGAATATTTTTCAATAACTATGACAGATTTATCCGATCGTCCCCCCATGAAAAAGCCGGGGCGCTGGAGTCGCCGCCAACTGCTACAGCTAGGAATAGCTGGGGCTGGGGTAGCGGGGGGCGCGATCGCACTTCAACACTTGACTCGCAAACCGACATCAGTCGCGAGAATACCGCCCATGCCTGCAGATGCAGTCACCATCAGCAATATCAACCCCATGCAAATTGCGCGGGATTTTGATTACGGCACGGTGACGCGCGAAAACGGGCGCACGGTTCGGGAATTTCGCCTAGAAGCTAATACTTCGATCGTCCAACTCAACAGCGCCGTCACCTTCAACACCTGGAACGTGAACAATCGCGTGCCGGGGCCGACATTGAGGGCAACTGAGGGCGATCGTATCCGCGTCATTTTTTATAACAAAGCCGCAGATTCTCATTCGCTGCACTTTCACGGCGTTCATACCAGCGAAATGGATGGCGTTAAACCAGTGAAACACGGTTCGGTATTTATTTATGAATTCGATGCCAATCCCTACGGAGTGCATCTTTATCACTGCCATATTGAACCCGTAACTCGTCATATAGGTAAAGGACTCTATGGAATGTTCATCATAGATCCGCCAAAACCCCGTCCTCCCGCAGATGAAATCATGTTAATCATGGGAGGATACGATGTAAACGACGACAAAAAAAACGAACTATACGCTTTTAACGGGTTGCCCAATTATTACATGAACAACCCGATCCCTATTTACAGAAATCAGCTAATCCGGCTTTACGTTCTCAACATAATTGAGTACGAAGCGGCAGTGACTTTTCACCTGCACGCCAACTTTTTTGACGTATATCGCACGGGAATGACTTTAACTCCCAGTGAAAGAACCGATGTAATCACAATGGGAGTAGCTGAAAGACATATTTTAGAATTTACCTACGGCTACGCTGGAAAATTTATGTTTCATCCCCATCAAGATGATATCGCCGAAGCAGGCTGCATGGGGGTATTTGAAGTCATCACTTAAACCAAATCCTGCTACCACGGTGCGGCGATTCAAATAAAGAAAGTATGAAATTATTTGACAAGCTCGATCGCAAATAGGTAGAATGAATAGCTCGCAAATAATTGAGAATCTTTCTTAATAACTTGTGAGGCCAAATGCACATAACGTAAAAATTAGCAACAGCCATGTTATCAACATTTCGTTTATTACTCACATCTTGCACCATTCTTAAGAACAGGCAAGGTGCCTGTTCCACAAACAATGACTTTTCTTGTGGGGTGCGCGTCCCCAAGAACAGGCAAGATGCCTGTTCCACAAACAATGACTTTTCTTGTGGGGTGGGCGTCTCGCCCGCCCGTAGCAGGGTTGCTGCAAATGTTGCAAGATATCGTTTATTACCTACAGCAACCGCTACAGCCATCCTCGTTGCTCTGACCGGTTGCGCTTCCACCCCCACAGCCAGCAACACCGACAGCACCGCCTCACCCGCTGCTACAGCCAGTCCCGCCTCCACAAGCGGTCACAGCGGGAATCACGGCGGCAAAGGCGGCATCAACATCAATACTGCCATTCCTTCAGAGTTAGATAAACTCGAAGCCAAGTTAGGAGTACCGGCACTTTCTAACAAAATTCAAGCCAGCCGTCCTTACGGGAAAGTCGAAGAATTGGTATCAAAAAATGTCATTACTCAACCCCAATTCGACGAAATCAAAGACATGGTGACTATTGAAGATGTCGTCCTCACCGGTGAAGCCAAAGATGTAGACTTCATGACTAACATGGGATTGATGAAAGGGCATCTTATGGTAGCAAAAGAACTCTTGGAGCAAGGCAAACCAGACCAGGCAGAACCTCACATCGGGCATCCAGTCGAAGAAATTTATGCCAATGTCGAAAATCAGCTAAACGAGCGTAAAATTCCCGAATTTAAGACTACTCTAACTAAATTGCAGGATTTAGTTAAAGCGGGTGCAAAAGATCCGGCTCAAGTGAATGCACAATTTGACACATCAATGCAAGCAGTTGACGGAGCAATTGCCACCCTCCCCGAAGCGCAGCGAAAAGATCCGAAATTCGTGCTGCAAGTGATTAACGGCTTGCTAGATACAGCTAATTCCGAATACGCAGCGGCAGTTGCTAACGGCAAAATTTCCGCAATTATTGAATACCAAGATTCGCGGGGTTTTGTCATGTACGCGGAAATGCTGTACAAAGATATTGCCGCTCAATTGGCTAAAACCAGCCCGGAAATTGACAAAGCAATTGTTGCCAACATGACGGAACTGAAGGCAAATTGGCCAACTGCGATCGCACCCCCCGCCCCAGTTAAAACAACCGAACAAGTCAACCAGCTAGTTAAAAAGATCGAAAGCGACAGCCAAAAAGTTCTCAAACCCGCATCTTAAAAACATTACTCCCATCAACAGCGGTAATTGGTAAATAATCTGCCAATTACCTCGCTCCTTAACCAGTCCCATTCCCACCATAAAAAAGGAATTTTGGCGAAGCATTGCCCACCTTTGTAATTACTCTCCGCGAAGGAGTCGAAGCCGCCTTAGTTGTCCGAATCGTTCTCGCTTGCCTCAAAAAATCAGGACAAAGTTATTTAAGTCCTTGGGTTTTCGGCGGCGTTGGCGTTGGACTTATTGCCAGTGCTTTGATAGGTGTAATGTTCGGCTGGACAATTCAAATTTTGTCCGCATCCAATCAGCCTTTTGCACCGATTATGGAATCGCTGCTAGAGGCAACCTTTGGAGTTTTAGCGATCGCAATGCTGAGCTGGATGCTGATTTGGATGACCAAGCAAGCGCGATTTATGAAAGCCGAAGTAGAAGGTGCTGTGAGTGCCGCCTTAACGCAAAACTCTCATGCTGGCTGGGGCGTATTTACTTTAGTTTTGATTGGCGTTTTACGCGAAGGATTTGAAACAGTTTTGTTTGTCGTTGCCAAGTTTCAACAAGGGATTATTCCGGCGATCTGCGCTTGGGCGGGCCTTATCTCAGCCACCGCACTGGGTGTCCTGCTGTTTAAATGGGGAATCAAAATTAATATCCGCCTGTTTTTCAAATATATGGGCGTTTTATTGCTCTTCATTGTAGCGGGTTTAGTGGTATCTACTTTGGGATTATTTGACAGCGCGGTGAATATTTTATCGCAATCAAATCGCGAATCAGCATCACTGTGTTTCTATTACGAAAGATTTCCTAAAATCCACTCTTGGATTCTCGGGCCAATGGTCTGGAATACCTCAAAACTGCTTCCCGAAGAAAAGTTTCCCGGTTTGTTGTTGAGTGCGTTGTTTGGCTACACGGATAAGCTCTATGTCATGCAGGCGATCGCCTATTTGATGTTTTTAGGTACTGTCGGTGGCATCTACTTCCAAAGTCTGGCAGGTCGAGTGTTTTTTCCGTTTAAAAAAACTCAGGTAACGAAATAGGAAATTAAGTGCGATCGAAACGCGATCGGCTTTTTAGCGGAAATGCAAGAGGCAGTTGTTTGTTGCTAATAATTAATGCGCCCATAAGTTAGAGCGCATTAGGAAATCAGCCATCTATTGATTGAAGGTAAAACGCCCGTCAACTTTTTCTCCGTTAATATCCGCAGTCACTTTTACTGGATACTGACCGGGTTCATTGCCGGGAAACAACACAGCGTAATGTTTGCCCTCAGCATCATACTTGAGAGCTAGGGTTTGCTGCTTTCCACTCGGCAACTGCACTTGAGCCGTCACTTTCGCGTTAGCAACTGGTTCCTTTTTCTCTCCTTTTTGCAAAAAAACATCTAAATGAGTTCCGGTAGCTTCTTTGTAAGGTACAAACTCTAAATGGTAAGCTCCAGACTCCACAACTTGCCCCCCTTGAGTTGCTTTTCCAGGAGCAGTGGCGGGAGGCGAAGACGCAGGTTGAGAGGCGACAGGAGGGGATGCTGGAGTGGTATTTGGATCGCTTGCTTGGTTATCGTTACTGCAAGCTCCCAAAAACAGCAATCCAACACTACCTAGAACAATTAAATTTGACTTAAGCGATTTCATTTGTTTGACTCCTTGCTGACTGACAATAATTGGAAAATATCACACATTAACTACCTTTCCGTCTTCAATAACGGGCTGAGGTTTTTGAGGTCGTAAAAAATGCCCAAATTGAGCATACAAAGCTGGCAAAACTAACAGAGTTAGTGCTGTAGAAGTAAATAACCCTCCTAAAACTACTACTGACAGCGGTTGCAAAATTTCCTTTCCCGCCCCGCCTTCAAAGACTAAAGGTGCTAAACCCAAAGCTGAAGTTAAAGCAGTCATCAAGATGGCATTGAGCCGTTCCATCGAACCTTTAATAATTGCTTCCTTAAAAGGCAGTCCTTCAGCAAATTTAGTGTTGTAGTTGTCTACTAAAAGCAAGCCGTTACGGGTGGCAACGCCAAATAAAGTGACAAAGCCAACTAAAGAAGCTACAGAGATGATGCTGCCAGTCAAAGCTACCGCAATTACTCCTCCTACTAATCCGATCGGCAAATTAATCATAATCATAGCAGTTGAAGGAATTGACTTGACTGACAAGTACATCAATACAGTAATTACCAAAAAGGCGATCGCACTAAATATCATAATATTTTGCGAAGCTCTTTGTTCTGCTTCAAATTGACCGCCGTACTGGATAAAATAGCCAAAAGGCAACTGCACCTCTCGTTTGACTTTAGCTTGAATTTCATTCACAACCGATCGCAAATCCCTATTTTTAGCATTAGCCGCTGCCACAATCAAGCGAGAAACATTCTCGCGGTTAATCGTATTGGGCCCCGTACCGTATTTAACAGTCGCAACTTGGGCGAGGGGAATCTTGTTGCCGCTTGGAGTATCAACCAACAAATTCTGAATAGTTTCTAGGTTGTTTCGGGCTTCAGGCTGCAACCAAACAACTAAATCAAAAGTTTGCTGCACTTCCAAAACTTGAGAAACAACCTTGCCGTTTAAAGCTGTCTCAATTATTTCCGAAAGTTCTCCGATTTTTAAACCGTATCTACCCGCAGCTTGACGGTTAAACTTAATTTGAATTTGTTGCACTGGCACCTGGGGTTCGAGTTGCAAATCCACAATGCCTTCCACTGTTTTCATTTGCTCTTCAACTTTGGCACCGATGCTGCGAAGCTGATCCAAATCCGGGCCAAAGATTTTAACAGCAATCTGACTTCTGACACCAGATAAAACCTCATCCATCCGGTGAGAAATAAAACCGCCGATATTTGGTGCAACTCCCGGCAATTTACCAAACTCCTGCCGCAGCGATTCCAAAGTTTGCGGCCTGTTTTTCATGCCCTCCTCGCTCAAACCGATATCAATGTGAGCTAAATTGACTCCCGCAGCATCCGCATCTCCCGGAGCCCTGCCCGATCGCACTTGCACGTATTCAAACCTGGTATCATCCTTAAGTGCATCTTCAATAGCAAAAGCCGCGCTATCTGTTGTCTCCAAAGACACCCCCGGATAAAGCATAATAGTATTCACCAAAGTTTGCTCCTGAAACTCCGGCAAAAACACCCGTCCAAAGGAAGGCAAGATAATTAATGTAGCCACCATGCTAGCAGCAGCTAAAGCTAAAATAATCCCCGAATAGCGCATTGACAAATTTATCGAAAAATGATATATTTTCTTGCAAAATCTCGGCAGCCAAGGTTCCGCAGCACTCATGCGTTTGGTAGGCAACAAGATAGCACAAAGGGCCGGAGATATTAACAGCGATTCCAGACTAGAAATCACCACAACTACCAGATAAGTAATCCCCATAGGCGTAAAAATTCGACCTTCTACACCGGGCAAAGTAAAAATAGGAGAAAACACCACAATGCCAATAACAGTCGCTCCAATTAACGAATCGCGCACCTCCTCACTGCCATCAAAAATCACATCCATCACCGGGCGAGGATGAAGAGAAGACGTATTTTCTCTCAAGTTGCGGTAGGTATTTTCCGCGTAGACGATCGCATCGTCGATCGCAGTGCCGATCGCCACCGACAAACCCCCCAAAGTCATCGTATTCAGCCCCAGCCCCAGCCAATACATCGCCAGCAGCGCCAACAGCCAAGTCAGAAAGAAATCCAGCAAAACAACCGCCAGAGTGCGCCAATTCATCAAAAACGGGATGAGAATAAGGGTGACAATGATGCTGCCTTCAACTAAAGCCGATCGCACATTCTCCACCGAGGAATTAATATATTCTTCCTGTCGAAAAGTCACAGTAACTTTAATATCTTTGGGCAGGGCTTCCTGCACCTGGGCCATTGCTGCCTCAACTGCTTTCGTTACCGTCGGAGTATCAGCAACTGGCTGTCTGTTTACCATCACAATCACAGCTTTTTTGCCGTTAAAACTGCCATCGCCCCGCTTGATTGCAGCACCAATCTTGACCTCAGCCACATCACTAATTCTGACGGGTGTTCCGTGGCGAGAGTCGATCGCCGATTGCTGCAAATCTTCCACAGACTCAATCCGCCCCACCCCCCGGATTAAAGTTTCGCGATCGGGCGTAATTAAATAGCCCCCCGGCGCGTTAACATTCGCAGCCGCCGCCGCTTCAGCAACTTGCTGCAACGACACATTAAAAGCTTTCAACTTTGCAGGTTCTACTAATACTTGATACTGCCTTTCTTCGCCGCCGTATGCCACCACTTGAGCAACGCCAGTCACTGCCAAAAGGCGATTTGTGACTTGCCAGTCAACCAGACGGCGCACTTCCATCAAAGGAGTAGTTTCCGAGGTAAAAGCATAGGTAATAACAGTGCCCACAGGAGAAGTTGTGGGAGAAATTTGCGGTGTTTCTACCCCAGCCGGGAGTTTGCTTTCAGCTTGCTGCAACCGTTCTGTTATCAACTGCCGCGCTTGATAAATTTCAGTTCCCCAATCAAAGATTACCTTAACCGAAGAAAGGCCCACAGCAGAAGACGATCGCACTGCTGTCACCCCAGGAGTTCCATTAATCGCACTTTCGATCGGTAGTGTTACCAAAGACTCGATTTCTTCCGGCGCGAGCCCCGGTGCTTCCGTCTGAATTTCGACTTGCGGGGGTGCAAAAGGAGGGAAGACATCAAGGGACATTTGGGGGATGATATACAATGTCCACAGACTAATAATAATGGTAGCGATAACAACTAGCCAGCGGCGATTAATTACCCATCTAAGAATTGTGCTGAACATTTAATAATTTGGGAATTGGGAATTGGGAATTGGGAATTGGGAATTGATAAAAACAGCTATCCGTGACTTCCGTGTCGTGCTGTTACTTTAAACTCTTGACCGAAAGCATCCAGGATACAAGCCCCCGGATTCATTCCGAAAGCAGACTCAGAAACCAGAAATAAAAAACCTGTATCCGATGAAACTTGCCGAACGTATTTATCTCGCGCAAGTCAATGCTTCAATTCTAAAATCTAAAATCTAAAATCTAAAATCGATTGACTTCTGTCTCTGCATTTTTAACGTGATGGTTGTTATTGTGTAACAGCAATTCATCGTCCCAGGTCGATGTAGAGGCGGAAAAACCATTATTTGCAGCATTGTTTCCAGAATCCGCTGCTATTGCTGGCAATTTGCGCCGATTTCCCCACAACACGCCGGCTGTGAAAGTTAGGGATGCGATCGCAACTCCTCCCCCTATTGCCGCCCACCATAAAGACACGGGTAAATTATTAAAATTAACCTCTGTTGCCTTTGGAGATGTCTCTTTCTTTTCCTCGTCTTCTGAGTGTTTATTCCCGCCGCGCAAAGATTGTGCGTAAAGTTGAGGTGCTCGCTGCGTTACTATCAAATCTCCCTCGAATAAACCCCTCTTAACTTCAACTAAATCTCCCGCAGTTTGACCGAGTTCAATTTCAACCGCTTGATAAGCATTGCCATTTTGGACGTAAACGGTTTTTTTCCCGCTAACATCCACTACCGCCGCACTCGGAATTGCTAAAAGATTTGTGGCAGTTTTGTCTGTTAAAATCTCCAACTCAGCAAACAGTCCTGGCTTTAATTCACCGTTAATATTATCTAGTTCTGCTTTCACCGGCACAACCCGCGTTTCTCCTGACACGGATGACCCAATTAAGGCGATTTTTCCCTTGAAAGTGCGATCGGGTAAATTAGCGACTTTTACCCTCACTTCCTGACCCTGTTTTACTTTATTCAGGTCTTTTTCGTAAATATTGGCTGTGGCAAAAACGCGGCTGTCATTTAACAGACTCATCAACGGTTTTTCAGGGTTTACTGACTCTCCTGGGGTGATGAAGCGATCGGCTACAGTCCCCGAAATCGGAGCAACTACGGTAACGAGTCCTCGATCGTTGGCAACAGTTCCTAATTGTTGCAGCCGCGCTTGATAGGCTGCATCAGCCAAGCGAATGCGCGACTGAGCGACTTCTACGGCAGTTTTGCCGCGTTTGAGTTGGTTCTCGGCTTCTAGGACTTCCCGACGGCTCAGAGCTCTGGTAAGTTGAGCTTTTGCGTCTGCTACTCTGCCTTGAGATTCCCGCAATTCCCGCATTGGGAGGTCTACTTCGGCTTGTTTAATTTCGGTTTGGGCTTTGATAACTTCAGGACGGCTTTTTGCCTTAGCAACAGCGGCTTGTGCTTCGGCGAAGTGGGCTTGCGATTCCAGCATTGTGCGCCGCGCGATCGCCCCTGATGCCACTAATTCTTTGTCGCGATCGAACTGTTCTTTAGCCACTGTCAGTTCAGTTTCTGCCCGCGCTATTTCTGCTTGCGCTATTTCAACTTGACGCTGATAGTTTTCTTTAGCGGCTTGCACCACGGAACGATTATTTACTAATTCTTGTTCTTGCTGGTACTGCTTAGTTACCGCTGTTAATTGGGTTTGGGCTTGGGCGATTTCTGCTGCGGATATTTGACTTTGGCGATCGTAATTTTCTCGTGCTAGTTTTAGATCCCCTTCTGCTTGCTGCAAATCTGCCTCAGCTTCGGCACGTTTCGAGAGAGATTCAACCCGCAACTGTCCTAATTCTGAACTCGATAAAACCGCCACCGGTTGACCTTTTGATACTTTGTCCCCAGGCTTAACCAGTAACTCTACTACTTTCCCAGCAACAGGAGCCGTCACTTCTACTTTTTGGTTAGGTAAAGTTTCAATTTCTCCAGTAGTTTTAATGCCGATATCTAGTCTCTGGCGCGTGGCAGGGGAGATTTTAATTCCGATCCGCTTCGATGTTTCCGCATCGACAGAAATAGCAGCAGGAGTTTGAGTTGTTTCGCCGCTTTGGTGAAATTCATCTCCGTGTCCCGCGTGAGCAAAAACGACAGCCGGAGAAGTTAGCAAAATTAGGCTGAACAAAATTCCCGAAAAGCTGCTAATAATTACTGGAGATTGAGCATATTTATGAATTATCATCGTTGGCATTGTCCTTGAAATCAGGTTGAGTGCCACAGGTTTAGCAGTTGGTATTTTGCCAAGGTAAGTAACTGATACCCATTAAGTAAAGTTACTTATTAGCATTTTCCAAGAAGCGACCGCTAAGCAATGACCAAGAGCTAGAAATGCTCTACTCAACCTAGTATTTCAGGGTCAAATGAAATTAGGATGAAATTTCGCCTCAGCAGCCCAGATGCCCACCAGATTCTAAAATATGAAGATAAGTTTCGCCTAATGACAAGCGATTATGCTTTAGATTTTTTTCAGGTTTTTTTATCTCTGCTGGCGCTGCAATTTCTTTTGTCAATGCGCTCAGTAGCTCATCTACGGCTGCATTTGACTTATAAATGTTGTTTAATTCCAAGCTATTCAATATCATACACTACCCTCTCTATCCATATAGCTTTTTACTGACTTACCTACTACTTTAGAGGTAGAGATGAGCAATTGTCTACAGTATTATTACGTAAGTTTATACTACTTTAGAGGTAGGGCGGCTCCATTATCTACAGTATGTGTAGGTACTCTCAAGAAACTGAGGTGGAGTCAGACAAATGCTGACAGCCACAGTCGAGCTATATTACTTTGTCTACCAAGGTTGTCGCCACTTTTTCCTTTGTTCAATTACTTGCTTTTGTGAAGCAAGTATTTTCGGAACTCTTGAGCTACTGTGATTAATGTCACTCATTTTCGGGATTTGGGTCACGTTTTGTTTAGGGCTGCTAAATTACTGTTTGTACCAAGCTTGCCGCCACTGTTTCATTTGCTCAATTTCTTGCTTTTGCGAAGTCAGAATTTCTTGAGCTAATTTCTTCATTTCTGGGCGTTTTGACTTGTTCAAAGCATCTTGGGCCATCACTAAAGCTCCTTCGTGGTGAGGAATCATCGCATTGATAAATCGCAAGTCAAATTTGTCGTCACCGGCCCCTAAATCCATGCTCATCATCATGCTTTGCATTTGTTCGGGAGTCATTGCCATCATGTGACCCATGGGAGCGTGATAAGCCATCGGCGTACTGCTGGCTTTGGGATACCAAGTTTTTCGCCACTCTTTCATTTGATTTATTTCGCGGTTTTGAGCAGCAATTATATCAGTGGCAAGTTTTTTCATTTCCGGGCGTTTGGATTGTTTAAGCACATCTTGAGCCATGTTTACAGCACCTTGATGGTGTACTGTCATGCCATCAATAAATCGCAAATCGTAGTCGGCATCAGCAGGGCCTAAATCCATTGACATATCGTGATTCATGCCATGATTCATGCCATGATTCATGCCACCCATGCCACCGCCTTGTACCACGTCTTGCTTGTTGTTTGCTTCGGTTGCAGCCGTAACATTTGGGGCGGGACTTTCACTGGAAGGGGCATTTGAACAAGCTGCAAGCACTCCACTGGTAAAAGCGGCTGTGGCGGTCAACATCAGCGCTGCAAAGCCTGTTTTCAATGAAATTGGTTTCATAGAGCTTATATCCTTAAAATGGCCATTTATTTTCAGCTTTTCACATATAAATGAAATTAGGATGAAATTTTTGTGGCAAACTTGTAAAGAATTATTGCTGTGCTGTCGATCGCACTCAAAGTTAAGATTTACAGAACTCACAACCTAATTATGTATGTGCACAGTGCGCGCCTTACCCCTATGGGTAGCGTGTCAAACCACTTTTTTCATAAATTCCTGATTTATTTTGCAATTCCCCTTGACTCTCCAGTGTACTGGAGACTTTACAATAGAGTTAATTCATTGATTGAGCAGAGTAGTTTCTGCTGAGGTTCAAATTATGACATTACAGCTAAAAGTGCCTAAGATGGCTTGTTCTGCTTGTGCGACTACAATCACAAAAGCAGTCCAAGCCATTGACTCAGCCTCAACCGTTGAGGCGGATCTCAAGACAAAATTGGTCACGATTCACACCGCTAAGTCGGAAAGTGAAGTTAGGAAAGCGATCGCATCTGCTGGCTATCCAACAAGTCAATTTTAGATTTGAGATTTGAGATTTGAGATTTACTTGCAGCTTTGAATCTGGGAGATTTAACAAGAGTCTAAAATTTTTGATTCTCCACGACAGGAGTACGTCGCACGTTATCCGTTTTTAGGCGAGGTCAATCGATTTTAGATTTTAGATTTTAGATTGAAGCATTGACCCTACGGATAAATTCGGGGGGCAATTTTCTCGGATACAGGTTTTTTATTTCTGGACGGATGAATCCGGGGGCTTTCGGTCATTTGAAGACAGAAGGTAACTTTATAAGTTAGGAGGGCATCTATGGACAATCTCACACTTAAATTGCGGGGCATGAGTTGTGCTTCTTGTGCTGCCTCTGTCGAACAAGCAATCCAATCTGTTCCCGGCGTAATTGAGTGTCATGTCAATTTTGGGATGGAACAAGCAACCATCCAATACGACTCCAAGCAAACCGACTTAGAAACAATTCAATCTGCTGTTGATGATGCGGGATACGAAGCTTTGCCGCTTCCAGAAATGGCGGCGCCAGAGGATGATTCCGAACAAGCCGATCGCAAATCGGAATCTCAAACCTTGCAGCGAAAACTCTGGACAGCAGGTATCATCAGCATCCTGCTAGTGGTGGGTTCTATTCCAGCGATGACCGGCTTGCACCTGCCATTTATTCCCGCATGGCTGCACAATTATTGGCTGCAATTAGTGCTGACATCACCCGTACAATTTTGGTGCGGGAAATCGTTTTATGTGGGAGCTTGGAAATCCCTAAAACGGCGGGTAGCAACAATGGATACTCTGATTGCCTTGGGTACAAGTGCTGCTTACTTTTATTCTGTATTTGTGACATTTTTCCCAGGTTTATTCACAGCCCAAGGTTTAAATTCTGGCGTTTACTACGAAGTTGCCGCCAGCGTTATTGCCTTAATTTTGTTGGGGAAAACCATAGAAAATCGGGCGAAGGGAGAGACTTCCGAAGCCATTCGCAAACTCATGGGTTTGCAAGCAAAAACTGCTCGAATAATTCGCAACGGGGAAGAGTTGGAAGTGCCGATCGCCCAAGTGGAAATTGGCGACATCGTGCAGGTGCGGCCGGGAGAGCAAATCCCCGTAGATGGAGAGGTAATTGAGGGGGCTTCGACGGTAGACGAAGCAATGGTTACGGGAGAAAGTTTGGCTGTCAAAAAGCAGCTTGGCGACGAAGTTATCGGAGCCACAATTAATAAAACTGGCAGTTTCAAGTTTCGGGCGACAAGAGTTGGCAAAGATACATTTTTAGCTCAAATTGTCAAGATGGTGCAGGACGCACAGGGGTCAAAAGCACCGATCCAAAAGTTAGCAGACCAAGTGACTGGTTGGTTTGTTCCTGTAGTAATTGCCGTCGCTTTAGCTACTTTCATTATCTGGTTTAACGCGACGGGAAACTTCACTCTAGCCACAGTGACAATGGTGGAAGTGCTGATTATTGCCTGTCCCTGCGCTTTGGGTTTGGCGACTCCGACTGCTGTGATGGTGGGAACTGGGAAAGGTGCAGAAAATGGGATTTTAATTAAAGGAGCCGAGAGTTTAGAATTGGCTCATAAAATCCAAATTATCGTATTAGATAAAACAGGAACTCTTACTGAAGGCAAGCCGACTGTAACTGATTTTGTGACAATTAAAGGAACGGCGAATAGCAATGAGTTAAAGTTGCTGCAATTGGCGGCGTCTGTAGAGCGAAATTCGGAGCATCCTTTGGGGGAAGCTGTTGTGAGGTATGCTCAATCTCAAGAGGTGAATTTGACGGATGTTAAGGATTTTGAGGCGATCGCGGGGAGTGGTGTTCGCGGGGTTGTAGGCGGAAAGTCGATCGCCCTGGGAACGGTGAGGTGGATGCAGGAACTCGGCTGCGATACTGAATATCTGGAACTGCGCGCGAGAGCTTTGGAAGCTGCGAGCAAAACGGTTGTTTGGATGGCTGTAGAAGGCAAAATAGAGGCAATTCTGGGCATTGCGGATGCCCTCAAACCGTCGTCAGCGCAGGCGGTGAAAGCGCTTCAAAAGCTCGGTTTGGAGGTGGCGATGCTGACTGGAGATAATCGCGCGACGGCGGAGTCGATCGCCCAATCCGTGGGCATTACTCGCGTTTTTGCCGAAGTTAGACCCGACCAAAAAGCAGCTCAAATTCAAGCCCTGCAACGGGGAGGAAAAATTGTCGCGATGGTGGGAGACGGGATTAACGATGCACCAGCTTTGGCCGCTTCTGACGTGGGAATTGCGATCGGCACCGGCACCGATGTGGCGATCGCCGCCAGCGACATTACCTTAATTTCAGGCGATTTGCAAGGCATAGTTACAGCAATTAAACTTTCCCGCGCCACCATGCGGAACATCCGCGAAAATCTGTTTTTTGCGTTTATTTACAACATCGCTGGAATACCGATCGCTGCTGGCATTTTGTACCCCATATTTGGCTGGCTGCTAAATCCAATTATCGCCGGTGCAGCAATGGCTTTCAGTTCAGTCTCTGTAGTTACTAATGCTTTGCGCTTGCGGAATTTTCAAGCCAAATCTAGTGCATAAATTTGGAGGAATGAGAAAAATGTTACACCATCGTCAAATTTCGGGAAGTCTCGCGAGTTTAGGACTTGTGATGGGAATTGCATCGGGAGTTCAAGCTTCAGAAATGTCCGTCCAGCATTCTACTTCAACGACTCAATTCCGCAGCATTGAACAGCCACTAGGTTTAAAAGTTGGCGTCACAATAGGTGGTTTGACATTAATAGGTTTAGAATTGTGGTGGTTTTTGTTCAGTAAATCTAAAGGGCAGCAAGCTGAATCTATTCAGGGTATACAAGAGTTGAATATTACTGTAGACGGGGGTTATGAGCCTGCCACTGTAGTTGTGAAAGCAGGTCAATTAGTCAGGCTCAATTTCTTGAGGCGCGACCCCAACAGTTGTCTTGAAAAAGTGTTGTTACCAGATTTTCACATTGTGCGAGAATTGCCTCTAAATCAGGTAACGGCTGTTGAATTCACCCCTCAAAAACCTGGACGATACCTATTTACTTGCGGCATGAATATGTTTCGGGGTGTGGTGGAAGTACAAAGCTAAATCAAATAGACAGTTGTCAACCTGCGGGAACTGCGACGGTTGAGGCGCGAGTTTTTTCAGCAATAAATCGCTAAAATAGATTAAAGCTTAAAAAATTTGGAGTGAGCTAAATGCAACTACTACACACGATGCTCCGAGTCGGCAACCTGGAAGAGTCCCTCAAATTTTACACTGAGGTTCTGGGCATGAAATTGCTGCGGCAAAAGGACTATCCAGACGGTAAATTTACTCTGGCTTTTGTGGGCTACGGCGATGAATCCGACACTACAGTTTTGGAATTAACATACAACTGGGGCGTCACAGAGTACAATTTAGGGGATGCTTACGGTCATATTGCGATCGGCGTTGACGACATTTACGGTACTTGCGAAGAAATTAAAGCTCGTGGCGGTAAAGTTAGTCGCGAACCCGGCCCGATGAAGCACGGTTCAACAGTCATCGCTTTTGTGCAAGACCCAGATGGATATAAAGTTGAATTAATTCAACTGGAAAATCAAGGTAGCAACACCCAGAAAGTAGCAGCAACAACCGCATCTTAGAGTTCGTCCTCTAGTCCTGCTAGGGTGCGTCAGAAACAATTTTTTTGAGTTAAGTTGAAACTCTTTCTCTGACGCACCCTACTGAGGAGATTTAGGGGGTTTTTAACACTTTTAATGCGATCGCACCGACGGTACAAACTGCTGCAAATATATTTTTTGCCACAAGACAGAAAAACTGCTCCCTATTTGGCTTAAGCTATCAAATTTAGGAATTAATTTAGATTCTCGGCGCTTGTCTAAAGCAGCGATCGCCGAAAAAAACATAGCTAATACTAACAAAAATACCAGCATTACACTAAATAAAATATTCCAACAAACTAGAAATTCGCTTGTGTAGCTGACGGTAAACAGCGAGTTAATCACTGAATCCGATAAATACAAGAGCAGCCCTACTGAAAACCACACCCCGAACAATACCCATGTCCATTTAAAGATATCTGTTGCAGTCTTGTGATTTTTAGACACAGAAAGTTCTAAATCTCTAATTAGGCTGTTAATTTTGGATGTGACTTCATACAAAGTATATTGCAAAGAATCTCTGAGAGAATTTAGCTCGTTGTCGAGGTTTATGCACTGCTCGGATGTGCTTTTGTCAAAACTGAGATTTTGGAGTTTCTTGCGGTGCACAGACAGTTTATGACCTAGGGTGTAATCCCATTTTTGCAGCCGCTCTATAGTTAAATACAAAAGTTCCCTATTTGCATCTAACAAGCTCTGGCAATCTACGATCGACTTAACTAACTTGCTGAGATTGTTGATCTGCTCATCTACAGTATTTTGGTATTCCCTCTGTTTAGCTGACAAGAAACTTGCGAGTTCGACATCCCGCTCGCCGCACAGCGCCAAAGCCTCACAATACAAGTCGTCAATTTCCATTTTACCGAAATACAGTGACGCTTTGTACTCCTCAATTTCGGGAAGAGTCAGGGATTGTAAAGGCTTATATTTTACCTGAAATTTATATAGGATCGCTGTCAGAATCTGCGCCGATTTTTGCTCCAGCTTGTCTTTGTAGGGTGCTAAAATAATGGCAGCTAGATTTTTGACTTTCGCTTCCGGGTGGTGCAGGAAATCAAAAATTGTGGCAAGTATTTTGGATAATTCTAAGTCATTAAAATTCTTTTCCGCAACTTCCAAAAAGTTTGTTACCGCTGCATCGTTTTCGGCATTCAATTTGTAGGAATCCCTAAGTGCGATCGCAGCAAATACTCGATCGATCCAAAACAGATATTCCTCGCAATCCATTGGCAGGCTCGGCAGCAGCCAGCTAGGGCCGTACACCCAAAAATCGAGACAATTCTCATATTCCTTACCGCTGTCATGTCTGCGGCTGTCGTCCAAAGCAAATTTGTTGCTTGCTAATAGTTGAATTTGCTCTTCTACAACCAGCCGCTCAATTTCCCCTGCATTGATTGTGGAATTGACAGCACCTTCCTTGCCTTGTTGTTGCCCTACTTCATCCAACCACATTGACTTAATACTAACAGCCGCAGACCACCGAATTAAAGGAGTCGAGCCCCCTCGTGCTTCCTGTTCTAACGCCGCCAGCAGATTTTTGTTAAAATTACTTGCTCTAGCCGTTCTCTCACTTGATATCAGCCCCTCTCGCACCTTCCCCAATGCTTGAATTGCCAAAGCGCGAAACAGCAAATTCGGATGCGGTTTTCTGACGGATTCCGGTATATTTTCTCTGAATATTCCGCTGTTGGGTACGCCCAAAACTTCAGCAAAAGGCTCGATGCCGCACTGTTGCAGGATTTTTTCAACTAGGTTTATTCTTTGCCAAGGTTGAGTATATTTAGTGAGAGTGAAGATTAGCGCTGTGCCACTGCACCCCATTGACTCAGGGATGTTAGTGCGATCGAGTTTCCACATATTGCTCGTCATAATTTGTCGCCATGACAATTGCTAGATATGGAGGCCGTTGTTGGATGCTGAATTCAGCATTACATTTACTGTGGCTTTTTGTCAATATTAGTCCTGGACGCATAGGGAGTTATAAACCCGGTTTCATGAGTAAATTTATTATAACTCAATCCTAGATTTTCCCTATAAACCTAGTTGATCGAGACCAATGTGCGTCCCAAACTAAATATATTATCTTGCATTAATCGGTGAAATGTCAAAAAATTTGGTTGAGTTGAGTCACAAAAACCAACCTACTCTCGTCATTTCTTGGTCGGAGCTTTTAAGATTTTGTCGCTCACCATTTTGTCAACGATTAAGTCGCTGATAATTTGAGCTCCGTGGGAGGTAAAGTGCAAGCCGTCATTATTTTTTACATAGCCTCGCTTACCCGATTTATTAGCAACTACTGGAACAAATTTTCCGCCTTGTCCAAATGTCTCCCAAGTAGAAATAAATTCGATTTTTGATGAAGATTTACTGGCAGTCTTATAAATATTGTTCATGATGGGAAAAGCTTTGAGATAGGAAGATTTGTTGGGCATCGATTGACCGACCCAATACACTTTTCTCACGGATGACGAATCCAGTAAATTGGCATATTTTTCAACTCTTTCTTGATAAGCTTTTTGCCATTCTTTGCTCATAACAGCCCGGGCTTTTCCTTGAGAATCTATAATATTTTGACGGTCATTGGCTCCAAACAAAACTATCACTACATCCGGCTGGTAATTATTAATTGTTTGGCGACTTCTGGCATACCAATCATAATAATCTATCCGATTTAATCCGGTCGAGACCTTGTAGTCAATTTTCGTATCGGCGATATTGTATTTTTTCTTAAGAGTGTACTGGAGTTGAATTCCTAAGTCGAACATTACGGAATCTCCAATAAATAAAAATCTGCGATAAGGTATGGTCAGTTTGGGTTTAGCTGGGGTTGTTTTTTTCCCTTGAGTTGGTTTTTTAGCAGTGGCAGGCTTAGGGGGTTGAACGGCAGTTTTTGTTTCGGTTTGGACAGGAGGAAGTTCTGATTCTTTGGGGAGGTTATCGAAGTTAATATCTTTAATTTTGCTCCAAAAATCTTGTTCTGATTTTCGGAAACCGTCTATTTTTATCTGGCGCGCGGCTTGTTTAATTTCTGGACTTGCGAAAGGAGTTGAAGCAAAGCTTTTTAGAAATAATGATAAGTTTGAAAATATTAAAGTGAGAATTACAGAAGTAACAATCAGCAAAATTTCCCGGTCTTTCATATGTCTTAGAAATTAAAGTAAATAAAAGGCGGAACGGTACTAGGCCCCAACATCAAGATAGTATACACGAGCAGCGAAACTAAGACAACCCGAAAGAAAATGTTTTTTAATGACAGTACGGTTTGCAATAGTTCGGAGATGCGATCGCCCCACAAGTTGATCGCGCCAATGACTGCAATTACTAAATACAATTGCCAGAAGTTAAATTGAAAAGTTGCGACGACAGGATGGATAATTCCTTGAAAAAAGCTCACCGCCGTTTCCCAGTTGGGAGTGCCAAAAAATACCCAGCTACAAGTAACAAAACTAAATGTTAACAACCAACTGCAAAATTTAGCAAATCTGGGAAAGGCATAGTCTAATTTAAAGTGGATAGCTTGGGGGATATCTTTACATAAATGGTTGACAATTAATCCTAAACCGTGAATTGCTCCCCAGAAAATAAAGTTTAAACCTGCGCCGTGCCACAATCCACCGATCGCCATTGTCATCAGTAAATTTACGTACTTCCTCAACTTGCCGTATTTGTTGCCGCCAAAGGGAAAGTAAACGTAATCCCTCAGCCACTCGGAAAGACTGATGTGCCACCTTTTCCAAAATTCTTGCAGGCTGAGCGATCGGTATGGCATATTAAAGTTAGCAATGGGTTTGAAACCCAGCAAACAGGAGATGCCGTTGGCTAAATCCGAGTAGCCGCTGAAATCTACGTAAATCAAACAGGAATAGGAAATTGCCGCGAGGATTAAATCGATGCTGCTGTACTGCTGCGGGACTTTGAATGGCAAGTCAGTGAAGTTAAACAAAAAGCTCGATAAAGTATATTTTTTGAAGAGTCCAGACAAAATCAAAACTATAACTTCTTCAATTTTATAGTCGTATTTTTCCGGTGAATTTAGCTGCCAGTAAAATTCGCGAGCTCGCGAGATTGGCCCGGAGGCAATTTGCGGAAAATAGGTAATGTAGGCGGCATAGTCTACAAAATTCGGACAAGGGATTTTTTGCTGGTAGCAGTCGATTAAATGGGAAATTATTCTAAAAGTGTAGAAAGACACGCCGACGGGGGCGATTATTTGCAAAACTGGAAAGTCGGCGGGAATTTGTAGCTGATTCAGTACCTCAAATAAGGAAGTTACAAAGAAGTTGTAATATTTAAAGATGCCGAGATAGCCAATGTTGAAAATTAGACCGGAGATTAAAGCAAATTTTTTATATTTACTCTTGCAGAGCACCCGGAGAATGATATAATTGTAGACTGTAGAGAAAATCAGGAGCAAGAGAAAGTCAAAACTCCAAAAGGAATAAAATAATAAACTGGAAACTAACAAGACAATTTTATACAAATCGACTTGGGGTTTCACAGAGACGATCGCGCTAAAAATAATTAGGAAAAATACTAAAAATTGGTAAGTGGGAAATAGCATATATCTCAGCCGATAAAAAATCTTGTTTGTGGCAATATTTTTATAAGTACGGCCAGCGAACCTATCCCGAAGGAAATCGCCCTAGTCTGTCTGAACTCATATGTTGCACCATTGTCAGTTAGCCTTTTATGAACAGGCTTTTCGGCCTGTTCCACAAGAAAATTTATCTTTTGTGGAACGGGCATCTTGCCCGTTCTGGAGAATGGCGCAAGATGTGAGTCTCACCGCAGCAAATTTCGGGGTGGATTACGGACTGTAAGCTTTTTCAATCTTGTCAATTATTTCACAACTTCCGCCCTAGTTAACCGCACTCATAAATTCATAATCCTGTTTAAAGATTATGATGGTTGTGAGACGATGTATTAACGGATAACAACAGGAATCCCCTTGATTGCGAGGAACCAACGTGCAGCCAACAGACCCTAGCAAATTTACAGATCAAGCCTGGGAAGCCATTGTCAAATCCCAGGATGTAGCCCGCCGCTTTGCCAATCAGCAGCTAGAGGTTGAACATTTAGCCATCGCCCTTCTCGAACAGCAAGGTCAGGCCAACAGCATTCTCAGCTTGGCTGGGGTAGATGCCACCCGCTTGGCGCAGCAGTTAGATGCTTTTGCCAAACGACAGCCCAGAGTTGCCAACGCTGACCAACTATATCTCGGTCGCGGCTTAGAAGTGATGTTAGATGTTGCCGAGGCCACCAGGGCGACTTGGCAAGATAATTTTATCGCCGTTGAACATTTATTAATTGGCTTAGTAGAAGACGAACGAGTCGGCCGCAGGTTGCTGACAAAAGGCGACGGCCCGCCTGGTCGCCCCGGTTACGATCGCAAACCCCCAGCCGGTACACTCGATCGACCAAAACTAGAAGAAGCCATCAAATCTTTCCGCGCCACTGCTAAAGCCCAAGAAAAAAATTCCGAAACCGGGAAAGGCAGCCGCAGCAGCGCTAAAGCCCAAGATCAAGATGGGGAAGCTAACTCCGACGCCCTCAGCAAGTACGGCCGCGATTTGACAGAAGCCGCCAAAGCCGGCAAACTCGACCCAGTAATCGGCCGCGACGAGGAAATCCGCCGCGTGGTACAAGTTCTTTCCCGCCGCCAAAAAAACAATCCAGTGTTAATTGGCGATCCCGGAGTCGGAAAAACTGCGATCGCCGAAGGTTTAGCCCAGCGAATTGTCAACGGCGACGTACCGGAATCTTTGAAAAATCGCCAGCTATTTAGCCTTGACATGGGCAGTTTAATTGCTGGGGCAAAATTCCGGGGCGAATTTGAAGAACGATTGCGATCAGTCCTGCGGGAAGTCATCGATTCCGACGGGCAAATTGTCCTATTTATTGACGAATTGCACACGGTTGTCGGGACTGGTGGCGGCGGCAGTTCCGGTTCGGGAATGGATGCGGGAAATTTGTTGAAACCCATGTTGGCGAGAGGCGAATTGCGCTGCATCGGCGCTACAACTCTCGACGAATTCCGCAAGAATATTGAAAAAGATCCAGCCCTGGAACGCCGCTTTCAACAAGTATTTGTCGGCGAACCCAGCGTTGAAGATACTGTTTCGATTTTGCGCGGATTGAAAGACCGTTACGAACGCCACCACGGGGTAAAAATTACTGATTCGGCCCTGGTAGCTGCTGCAACTCTGTCTTTTCGCTATATTTCCGATCGCTTTTTGCCGGACAAGGCGATCGACCTGGTAGATGAAGCGGCCGCCCACTTGAAAATGGAGATTACCTCTAAACCTGTGGAATTGGAAGGAATCGACCGCCGGGTGATGCAGTTGGAAATGGAAAAATTGTCGATCGAAGGGGAAGGAAAAGGTGCTCTAGCCCCTGGGCTCGGCTTCCGCGTCGAACGCATCACATCTGAGATTGACATTTTAAAAGTCAAGCAGGAAAAATTGTCGTCTCAGTGGTTGGGCGAAAAGCAGTTGTTGGATGCAATCAATAAATTGAAAGCAGAAGAAGACCAACTGCGAGTGCAAATCGAACAAGCAGAAAGGGCTTACGATTTGAATAAAGCCGCACAGTTAAAGTATGGCAAGTTGGAAACTGCGGTGCGCGATCGCGAAGCGAAAGAAGCGGAACTTTTGAAACAGCAAGCTCAAGGTTCTTCCCTGCTGCGCGAAAAAGTTACTGAGGGCGATATTGCGGAAATTGTCGCTAAATGGACGGGCATTCCGGTTAACCGATTGTTGGAATCAGAACGCCAAAAATTGCTGCAATTGGAAAAACACTTGCACCAAAAAGTCATCGGTCAAGAGGAAGCTGTAACAGCCGTGGCGGCGGCAATTCGGCGCGCTAGGGCGGGCATGAAAGACCCCGGCAGGCCGATCGGCTCTTTCTTGTTTATGGGCCCGACAGGCGTGGGAAAAACTGAGTTAGCGCGGGCGTTGGCGGAGTTTTTGTTTGACAGCGATGATGCGATCGTCCGCATCGATATGTCGGAATACATGGAGAAACACAGCGTTTCTCGGTTGGTAGGAGCTCCTCCCGGATATGTCGGTTACGATGAAGGGGGACAACTTTCCGAAGCAGTGCGGAGACATCCTTATTCGGTAGTGCTGTTTGACGAAGTGGAAAAAGCGCACCCGGACGTATTTAACATTTTGCTGCAAGTGTTGGATGACGGCCGAATTACCGATTCTCAAGGTCGAGTGGTTGACTTTAGAAATACCGTAATTGTGATGACTAGCAATATCGGCAGCGACCACATTTTAGACGTGTTTACTAAGAAGGAAAAAACCGTCAAAAAACCTGCTAGCCGGAAGCAGGAAACGAAAGATTTGTCAAGTCAAAAGACAGATTATAAAGTGGCGGCAGACGGTACTGTTGAGGTGTCGGCCCAGCGAGTTGAGGTTGATAGTGTAAGTAAGAGTGAAAACAAGACTGAAAATGAAAATTTATTGACTCAAGAACGGGAGACAGACCAAGAGTACGAACAGATGTTAAAACGGGTGATGGCAGCGCTGCGATCGCACTTCCGGCCGGAATTTCTCAATCGGGTGGACGAGATAATTTTGTTCCACACTTTGAGCAAGGTCGAACTGCGGCAAATTGTCAGTATCCAAGTGAAGCGGATCGAGCGTTTGTTGGCAGAGCAAAAAATTACTTTGGAACTGTCCGATGCGGCGAAAAACCATATCACAGATGTCGGTTACGACCCGGTTTACGGCGCTCGCCCCTTGAAACGCGCCATCCAGCGGGAGTTGGAAAACCCGCTGGCTAACAAGATTCTGGAAAATGCGTTTGTCGAAGGTGATACAATTGCGATCGACTGTGAAAATAACTCTTTGCAATTTCGCAAAAAAGAGTCTCGTCCGGCGCTAGCAGGTAACAGTTTGTAGTTGCCGAATAGTTAGGAACAGGCAAGATGCCTGTTCCACAAACAATCAATTCTCTTGTAGAACAGGCATCCTGCCTGTTATTGAAAATTAGGAACAGGCAAGATGCCTGTTCCACAAATAATCAATTTTCTTGTAGAACAGGCATCCTGCCTGTTATTGAAAATTAGGAACAGGCAAGATGCCTGTTCCACAAATAATCAATTCTCTTGTGGAACAGGCATCTTGCCTGTTATTGAAAATTAGGAACAGGCAAGATGCCTGTTATTGAAAATAGTGAAACCTGTTACTTGATATCAAGAATTCGAGATGGTGCGGCTGCCGTAAGCATCCATGCTGTAGGCGGGAACGCGAACGCTGTAATCCATCTCTGTTGCTGTGATTGCTACAGCCAATTTTTCAAAAGATTCATCGTTCCAATTCCGCTCGTGGATAGGCTTTGACTGTTCGCCCAGGAAATATGCTTGAGTGCCAATTACTGAGGCTGCTACCCAACCGACGATTAAAAGAGCGATTACAATAGTCATTTTTACTTTTTCCTTAACTTTTGTTGCTTTATGTAAACTAATGTAACGAAAATTAGCAATCAACGTCAAGGTACTGTAATGTCGTGGCAACCGTCCGGCAGGTAGTAAATACCGCACCTAACCCTGAGTCTGTAGGTGTGCTTAGTGTCAACAAGGGCTCGATCGCCCCTAGCCCCCTTAATAAGAGGGGGGGGACAAGAGTGTTCTCAAAGTCAACCCCTACTCCCCTTATCAAGGGGGATGCGAGGGGGATCTAGACTGGGCTACCAGCGAGAGATACAGAGGGGTTTCAGGCTTAAGTTGACAATCAAGCATCCAGGGTACAAGCCCCCGGATTCATTCCTTCGCAGACTCAGGACCCAGAAATAAAAAACCTGTATCCGATAAGTAAGCCCCCGAATTTATCCGTGGGGTCAGTGCTTCAATCGAAAATCGAAAATCTAAAATCTAAAATCGATTGACACGCCTTGGTAGGGTGTGCACCGCGCATCGGTAGGTAGCACAGTACCCGGATTGTTAACTGTGTCCGAAATAGCAAAACAGATTGTTGAGATTTTATAGTTAAGAAATTATAAGTTTTGCGTTCATAAATTACGATTAAAAGTCTGGGGCTGGCATGATGAATAGCGGCCCAATTATAAGTTATGATTTATCAGTTTGGATGGGAACTAACAAATCCCAATTACCAAACTTTAAGTAAAAATTACCAATTACCAATCATCGCTACAAATCATGCCAAACTCAATGTTAAATAACGACCCGTTGTGGTTCAAAGACGCGATTATTTACGAAGTACCAGTTCGCGCTTTTGCCGACAGCAATGCAGACGGGATCGGCGACTTTAGAGGACTGACAGAAAAACTGGATTACCTGCAAAACTTGGGAGTCACAGCCATTTGGGTACTGCCATTTTTTCCTTCGCCGCTCCGAGACGACGGCTACGATACATCTCACTATACTACGGTCAATCCGATTTACGGCACATTAGAGGACTTTAAAGACCTTTTAGAAGCAGCGCACCAGCGTGGAATTCGAGTCATTATTGAGTTGATTGTGAACCACACTTCCGACCAGCACGCTTGGTTTCAGCGAGCGCGCCGGGCCCCGAAAGGCAGTAACGAAAGAGATTTTTATGTGTGGAGCGACACGCCGGAAAAATATCAAGATGCTCGGATTATTTTCCAAGATTTTGAAACATCTAATTGGGCTTGGGATGCGGTAGCAAAAGCTTATTACTGGCACCGTTTTTATTCGCACCAACCCGATTTGAATTACGACAATCCGGCCGTCCGCCAAGCCATCTTAGATGTGGTAGATTTCTGGTTGGCGCTGGGAGTAGACGGACTGCGGATGGATGCGGTGCCTTACCTGTACGAGCGCGAAGGTACTAACTGCGAAAACCTGCCAGAAACTCACCAATTCCTGAAGCAATTGCGGAAGCACGTAGATGAAAACTTCCCGAACCGGATGCTGCTGGCTGAGGCGAATCAGTGGCCGGAGGATGCAGTTGAATATTACGCTGCTGGGGATGAATGTCACATGAACTTTCATTTTCCGCTGATGCCGCGTTTATTTATGGCTTTGCATATGGAAGATAGCTTCCCAATTAGCGACATTCTCCAGCAAACTCCGCATATTCCCAATAATTGTCAGTGGGCATTATTTTTGCGGAATCATGATGAATTGACGCTGGAAATGGTGAGTGATGAAGACCGAGATTATATGTATCGGGTTTACGCTCAAGACACTCAGGCGAGAATTAATTTGGGCATCCGCCGCCGTTTGGCTCCTTTGATGGGAAATAACCGCCGCCGTATCGAGTTGATGAATGCTTTGCTGCTGTCTCTTCCGGGTACGCCGGTGCTTTACTACGGCGATGAAATTGGCATGGGAGACAATATCTATTTGGGCGATCGCAACGGGGTGAGAACTCCGATGCAGTGGAGTGGCGATCGCAATGCCGGTTTTAGTCGTGCTAACCCGCAGCGGCTTTACGCACCGCCCATTGTTGACCCTGAATATCACTACGAATCTGTTAACGTGGACGCGCAGCGGGCGAATCCGAGTTCTCTTTGGTGGTGGATGAAACGCCTGATTGCAATTCGGCAGCGCTTCCAAGCATTCGGCCGCGGAACTTGCGAATTCCTATACCCGGAAAACCGCAAAGTTTTAGCTTTTGTACGTACTTATCAAGACGAACACATCCTCGTAGTGGCTAATTTGTCGCGCTTTGTCCAGACGGCAGAATTAGACCTTGCGCCCTTTAAAGGTGCTGTTCCGGTGGAGATTTTCGGCCGCACGGAGTTTCCTGCTGTTGGCGATTCGCCTTACTTTTTGAGTTTGAGTCCTCACACGTTTTACTGGTTTACTCTTACTGTTAAACACGAAGATTTTTCGCTGCACGGTGTGCCCACAGACTTGCCTACTTTGGCGGTCATAGGTAATTGGAAAACTGCTTTTGCTACAAGTCAGTTAAGCGATATGCTGCTTAATCTTTTGCCGGGATACTTGCGGCGGAATCGCTGGTTTAGCGGTTCAGATCGGACAATTCAATCTTTAGAAATAAGTGAGGTTTTACCGATTGAATGTAAAGATAGCGCGGGAGAGGAATCTCAAGTTTACATTCTGTTTTTGCAGTTGAATTATACTGAAGGTATGCCGGAAACTTACGTTTTGCCTTTAGGGTGGGAAGAGATTAAAGGCGATGTGGACGATCGGGCGATCGCGCGCCTGCACTTCCCAGAAACCAAAAAGGAAATCGGGGTACTATTTGATGCTGCTGGGGAGAAAGGTTTTCTGAGCGCACTGCTGGGGGCGATCGCCAATTCTCGCAGTTACAGAGGTGTTGCAGGTCAACTGCTAGGAATTGCCGACAGTGCATTCAAATCAGAAGAAGAGTTAGCGCAGCTCGAACCTCACCTGTTCAAAAAAGAACAAAGCAATACATCTGCAGGTTACGGCGACCGCTTCGTCCTGAAAATATTGCGAAAAGTCGAGGAAGGTATTAACCCTGAATTAGAAATCGGACGCTTTTTAACAGAGCGCAACTCGATCCAACACTACGCTCCAATTACCGGAGCATTGGAATATCACACACCAGCCAAACAAGTCCTTACAGTCGGAATCCTACAAAAATTAATCCCCGACAGCGTAGATGCTTGGTCTTATACATTAGACACACTGCGCGACTATTTCGAGCAAGTAATGACAGTAGAAGCAAAGCATTCCAGCGATAATTTATCTACTGCCCCCGAAAATTATTTGCCGAACGCTTTGACCGGACAAACCCAGCGGCAGCAAAACTCGCTAGTAGCCGATTTATCGCTAGAAATTCCAGAATTAGCTCGCGAACTCATCGGCTCTTACTTAGCATCAGCCGAACTTTTAGGTCAACGGACAGCCGAACTTCACCTGGCTTTAGCTTCTGACACAGAAAATCCCGCTTTTGCCCCAGAAAACTTCACCTCCTTTTACCAGCGTTCCATCTATCAACACATGAGAAATCTGGCGGGAAGAACTTTGCTGGATCTGAAAAAACGGCTGTCTAAACTGCCACCAGAAATACAAAAATCGGCGCAAAAGCTCCTCAACCGCGAAGAGTTGATCATGGAACGTTTCAAGTCTATTTTAAACTTGAGAATCACCGCCGATAGAATTCGCTGTCACGGGGACTTTCATTTCGGGCAAGTTCTTTATACAGGCAAAGACTTCGTAATTATTGATTTCGGAGGAGAACGCGATCGACCCTTAAGCGAGCGGCGGATGAAGAGGTCGCCCCTGCGAGATGTTGCGGGAATGCTGCAATCTATAAGTTACGCTGTTACTTTGGCACTCCGCAATGAAGTAGAAAGTGGCATGATTCGCCCTGAAAATCTCCCGGAGATGCAGCAGTGGGCGAACGTTTGGCACCGCTGGGTCAGCCTCACTTTTGTCAAGAGTTATTTGGCAACAGCAGCCGATGCAGATTTCTTGCCCAAATCTATACCGGAACTACAAGTTTTGCTGGATGCTTACATTTTGGAAAAAGCGGTTGCCGAGCTAGCCTACGAACTTAATTACCGCTTGGATTGGGCGCACATTCCGCTTCAGCGGATTGTAGAATTGCTGAATTTATAAGGGCGGGTTTATCTATACTCGTTAGGGTGCGTGACTTTTTAGATCCTCAATTAACAGCGAGATGCTGGAAAGTCACGCACCTTAGATGACACGAAATCTGCTTTGATAACGATTTGAGATCGTGTCCGATCGAGTTACCGCGATTAAAAGGGCGGGTTTTTGAGATTGTCAATTATGAGCAGATATTTTTTGTTAACCCGCCCCTACCTTATTAGGAATGAGAATTAAATAACTTCCACTCTTGAAAGTGGGATGGGCGTCCCGCCCGTCCTTTTTGGACGGGCGGGACG